>JBCCZW010000070.1:0-11006 GCA_039186805.1 Verrucomicrobiota bacterium | reverse complement strand
TTCCAATCAAGACGAAGGGCTTCTTTTGCGCATTGGGGAATCCAACGAACTCCGCGCGCCTGCTTTCGAGTTCGGGACGATCAAGCAAAGGCGTGTCCTTGGTCAAGTGATAGGCCCACTGCATAAGACCTTGGTTTAGTTCGAACATCTGACTGGGATTGACTGGGATGGAGCCGTGCAAATAGGGCTTAGGCGAGAATAGCGGCGTGTATCCAGTGGGCCAATCGCTGGGGATTTCTCGGGCGTCAAGTTCATGGGCCAGGCCTCCATCGATCACATAGTCTGTCCACACCGCGCTCCCCATTGAGCCATCCTGAGGGTCGATGCCGCCGATACCGGCGACGAGCCAATAGGTTTTGCTGAAGTCGAATCGCGAGTCCATGCCTAGCGCCATGACTGATGCCGCCGCATTGGAAACGCCCATACCGGTCGTGATCGAAAGGATTCCTTCGCCATTAGTATATATCTTAGAGCGTCCAGCAGGAAAGGGGAGGCTTTTGTCCAAAGGAATCCGTTCCTCCCAGAGTTGGCGTTCGCCGGGACGTTCGTCTTCATATTCGAACATAGATAAGACGACGATCTTTATCGGCTCCGCTCCCTTTGAGAGGATCAAAAAGCAGTTTGTAAGCAGGATATATATAATTGCGCGCACTTGCATCGGTTAGTCTTTCTTCTTATGAAACTTGACGAGTATATCGTCGCGGGGGGCCAGTACCACGTCGAGTTTCGCGGCTTTGCCGGGCGGGTTTTGAAATTCGAGATCGTAATAGCTTAATATATTTCCGACTGCCGTGGGTTGCAGGACGCGAGCCAGAGGGACGCCGGCGCAGACATGGGCACCGCCGCCGAAAAGACCGTGCATTTCTCGCTCGGGCATACCAGAGCCTTCCATGAATCTTTCGGGCTTGAAGTCTAAGGCGTCGGAGTAGCATTCATCGATGAAATGACAGAGCGTTTGCAGATGGGTGACCCATTTTCGTTCTGGTATTTCGAAGTCCTGAAAGACAAAGGGTCGGCCGGTCAAACGGTGGAAGAGCATGGATGGGGGGCGAAGTCGTTCCGTTTCCATGCAGGAAGCCCGCAAGCAGGGCCAGTCTTTCATATTGTCGAAGTTATGGGTGTTCCAGGCCGAGAGTTCATCGTCGATGCGCTCCTTCCACTCGGGATTGAGGATAGAGAGCAAGACGTTCCATAGCACGGTCTGCGAGGTAGTGGTGGAGCCTGCCATCATCAGCTGGGACAGGTCGTGGATCAGCTCGTACCTTGGAATGGGCGGCTCATCTTCCGGGTGAGCGGCGAGGCTCATCGACAATATATCATCGCCCCGAGCTCCGTTTTTCTGGCGACTTTCTATAATGGAATTGAGATAGCGAAAGATCTTCTGCCTGCGGTATATGCGATCGGGGCGCCAGTAAAAGAGGTGCCTCCATGGACCTAGGGTTTCCGCTTTCAGCATCATCTTGTTGCTGATGGCCATGGTGGTTTCCATGCCTTCTGGCAGGTCGACTTGCATGAGGGCGCGGCTCGTCATCTTGATGATGATCTGCATGCAGAATAGGCGGAAGGGGATCCACTGGCCCTCCCTCTTGGCGATTTCCTTGTGGATGGTTTCGCCCATCGACCCGGTATGGGGCATGATGGCTCGGGGCTTGAAGCCCGCGGTTACGCGGCGCCTTTTTTTGACGTAGTCTTTGCCGTCAAGCTGGTTGAGATAGCGATCGCTGAATTGCTCTCTGAAATGGCGATTGGAAGTGTGGTAGTCCCAAAGGTTCTTTTCGCCCCAGATCGCGTTGTTGGCCTCGACTCCCGCCATGGCGATACGCTCTTCGCCATGATGGCGTATCCGAAAAATGGATCCATGCGTGCGGTAAGCATCGACGACCGTTTCGATGGGACGCTCTGCAAACGACTTATCCCAAGACTGATCGATACCTCGTTGGTTCTTAGGTATGTAGAGAGGAAGATCTGAAATTTTTTTGAGAGTCGACTGAACCATAGCGAAGGACGAAATCAGGCTGAGAGGACGGGTGAACGCGGTTCGATTTTGACTTCGCAGGGCGTCTGGGCTTCGCCGCCGCTTTGCTCGATCAAATTGAAATCGGGTTGGGGCATACCCTTGAGCTCGAAGTTCTTGAGAATCAAGGCGACGATCAAAGGAGCTTGCAGCAAAGTGACGTTGCGGCCGACGCAGACGTGGGAACCGCCGCCGAAAAAGCCGTTGTGCTTGGCGCTGAAGGAACCGCCTTCCAAAAAGCGATTGGGGTCGAAGACTTCGGGCTCCGAAAAGTTCGCCGGATCGAAATGCATGAAGGTCGGGCAATAAATGCAGAGCGTTTTGGCGGGGATGGTGTACCCTCCAAATTGAAAGTCGTCTTTCGGCAAGAGAGGCAGCGTCAGGACTTGCGGCCTTGCCCTTTGGATTTCGAATACGAAAGCCTTGAGCCTCTCCATTTTAGCGATCGCCATGGAATACTTGCCATCCCAGAGATCAACCTCTTCGCGGAGCCAATCGACCCATCTCTCGGGACCGTACAAGTCCCTGAGCATGGTGATGACGAACTGGGTGGTATTTTGTATCCCTGCCACCAATACATAGTAGAGCTCATTGACGAGTTCTTCTCGGGAGCCGGGCATTCCCGCTTTTTCCCGCGCTTCGATCACCGTCTGGAAATTGTCGTCGGGAGGGTGGGAGTCAGCGAGGCGTTCGTCGACAATTCGACCCATTATTTCGAATGCCTCCTCTTTGTCCTTTACGTATTGAGGATCGCTATACCGCTCTTCTTGCCTTTGAGGCGAAAGGGCGACGCCGGCTATGAAATAGAGCTGCCATCTGACCAGAACTTCAAACTCGCTCTCGCTGATCTTGGCCTGAGAAACCGTTTCCAGGTTGAAGCGGGTAATGACTCGCGGGAGCCATTGTCGGAGGGCGATGGTTTGGTTAGACGCGGCGGCGGACTCGAGATAGACTTGTACGACCTCGGCGATCTTGGGCAGGAAACGCGCATTGGATCCGACGCTGAAAGATTTGTTGATGAGCTTGCGCTTTGCGCGGTGCTTTTCCCCGTCGGAAGAAGTGACGTGCGGTTCGCCCAGCTCGGAAAGGAAGGCGGTTCGCGATTCGCGATAGGACCAGAGGTCATTGGAAGACCATACGAATCGATTGGCGTCTTCCCCAGTCAGCAAGACGAATTGGCGATCGCTGAAATCGATTTTGCAAACGCCGCCGTGGGTCTCGTGCGCTTGAAGAATATAGCGAATGGGAGCTGTCTGCATGGAGAGTCCTTCATCCGTTTCCTTGGGGAAATGCGGAATCGCCGGACTGTCGCTGGTATTGTCAATCATCTGCCCACTCGTAAGCATATTCGATACCGGTTTTTTGACGCGTTCAGGTGACTTGGCCTACTATTAGCTGGTTTCAGTTTATGTTTCGCTTGTTCGTCGATCGCTTATATTGCGGGTTTGCTCTGTGCGTTTTATCAGTCGCGTTGATTGGTTGCGGAGGGGGAGGAAGCGAAGGGGTAGTGGAGATGAAGCTGCCGGAAAGCTTCGAGTTGGATGCGACTGTGCAAGAGGAGATAGAGAGGAACATTTCTCGAGTACGCTCCGTTCTCGCGGCTGAGGATTACGTTGATATGAGTCTGTTACCGGAAGGCGGACGTTTCGCCCCTCCGGAACATCCAGGCGATCCGGTTACGCTTAAGGTCGGTTTGCCTTGGATCTTCAATGACCAGCACGCGCCGTTGTATATCGCAAAGCGTCTCGGCTTCTTCGCTGCCGAAGGGATCGAGGTCGATTTGAGAGAAGGGGGGCCCGGTCGAAATCCCTTGGCTCTCTTGGCGGGGGGATCGGTAGACATCGCGGTTTCATCGAGCGGCAATGCGGTGATTCGCCTGGTTGCCAGTGAGACGGGAGTCGATGTGGTCGCGCTGGGCGCGATGAATCGAGGGAGTGGATACTCATGGCTGCACCTAGATGGAGATACGCCTAAAGGCGACCGGTCTCAGCGGGTCCTGAAGCCGGGGGATTTCGACGGGGCGCTGATCGGGATTCAAGAAGGGGCAGAGTTAGCCCAGGCTTATTTTCTGGCGAACTTTTCTTATCTCAAGGATCGCGTTCGATTCGTCAAAGCGGGCTTCACTCCCGATGCATTGATGGCGGGAAAAATAGATTTCTATGCGGCGCTCTACGAGAATCAGCCAAGACTCATCGAGGCCCAGGGCTTCAACAACTGGATCGCCTTTCGCTTTCAAGACTACGGGATTGTCGACTTCGCCAATGTTCACGTGGTTCTGCGAGAAGTCGCCGAGGGACGAAAAGAGGTCTTAAGGCGCTATTTGCGAGCGGTGTGTCGAGCGACTGAGTTCTTGCTGAGCAAACCAGAAGAGGCCGCTGCGATCACTCAGGGCTTCAGCACTACCTCGCAATTGAGCAAGGAGCAGATTTTGAGACGCTTCGAGTTGCAGCGATCCTTCATAGATGCGGATGGAAAGTATCCCTTGATGTATACCCCCTTGGATACGTGGGATGTAATTGCGTCGCAACTTTTCACCTACAAGCAAATCGAACTTAAGGGGGAGACCTATGACGGAGGCGCCGGCGACTAGAAAAGTGGTACGCAATGTTAGCCTTCTCGGAGAAGAAGGGGCCTGCGACATCGCCATTGAAGGCGGAAGGATTTCGGAGAGAGGTCCGCAGCTGGAGGGCGAGACCCTGCTTGATGGAGAAGGGGCTTTGGCTCTGCCGGCCTTCGTAAATCCGCATCTGCACTTGTGCAAGGTCTTCACTTTGGACTGGCAGGACGATGCGGCGCTCGATGCCTATCACGCTCCCGGGATGAAGGACGCTGGCGATGCGATCGACCTGGCTTCCCGTATTAAGAGTCAATACAGCGTGGAGAAGCTTTTACCGAAGATCGAGCAAGCCTTGTTCTGGGCGGAACACTACGGGAATCTTCACATCCGAGCGTTTGCCGATGTGGATGGAAAGGTGGAGTTGCGTGGCTTGGAAGCCGTGTTGGAGGCTAAACGCAGATTTGGCGACCGATTGAATTTGCAGGTCGTGGCCTTTGCTCAGGATGGAATTGTTCGCGAAGAGGGAGCGACTCGGCTGATAGAGCGCGGGATGGAGATGGGAGCCAATGTGGTGGGCGGCATTCCTTGGATCGAAGCAAGCGCGGCAGCCCAGCAAAAGCATGTGGATACGATTTTCGAAATTGCGCGACGTTTCGATGCGCCTGTTTCCATGCTGTTGGACGACTCTGGCGATGCCTCGCTGAGGACCTTGGAGATGATGTGTCGTAAGGCGATTGAAACCGGTTGGGAAGGCCGATGCTTGGCCCACCACTGCCGGGCCCTGTCGGTTTACGACAGTAGCTACAAGAACGACATTTTGTATCCACTAATGCGTGACGCGGGAGTCAGCTTGGTCAGCAATCCGCACACGGGGCCCTTGCATGCGAGTCCTCGGGAGATGGACGCAGCGGGGATCAATCTTTGCTTAGGTCAGGATGACGTGACGGATGCCTACTATCCGTTCGGCCGTAATAACATGTTGGAAGTGGCGTTTTTAGCGGCTCATGTGTGGATGCTGACGCGGAGAGAGGAGGGCGAGGTCTTGTTGGATATGGTCACCTCAAGAGCTGCGGTAGGGATGGGTTTGGAAGACTATGGCTTGGCCGTGGGATGCTCTGCGGATATGGTCATCGTCCAAGGAGATTCGCCGAGGGAGGCTTTGCGTTTCCATGAAGTGGATACAGTGATCCGGAAAGGGAATTTGGTATAAGCGGGTTGATTGGCTGGCGGGGCGGAGGAGCGAGCCGCACCTCCCTACCTTTGCGCAGATGGGGTAAGACTCATTCCAACGGCGGTGGCGGCAATAGACCCAAGGCATTCTCGATAGCCTTGGCTCCTCTCAGGACCAAGCCATCCTCCCAGCGAGGACCGGCGATTTGAATGCCGACGGGAAGTCCGTTTTTGGTAAGGCCCGCTGGGGCCGAAGCGGTGGGGCCGCTGGATAGGGTCAGCAGAAATGTTTGGGCAACCCAATCGATGTAAGATTCCATAGGTTTGCCGTTGATGGTCTCAGGATAATTTTGCTCAACAGGAAAAGGTTCGATGGGCATGCAGGGCGTGAGAAGCAAATCGAAGCGTCCCCAAATTTTTTCCAGTCGCTGGTATATTTCTGCTCTCTTTTTTTCGGCTTTGGCCAGATCGAGCGAAGTCACTTTCATCCCTTGCTCGATGTTGCCGCGAAGGTTGGGACCGAGTTCGTCCAAGCGATCGAGTTTATCAAGATGATGATTCATCATGAACTGACCGCGTAGGGCCAAGAATGCTTCCCGTCCGTCGCTGAGATCTAGTGGGACTTCCTCTACTCTGTGCCCGGATGATTCGAGAGCTTTTGCGGCATCTGCGGTGATCGACGCAATCTCTTGGTCAATTCCCAGATCGCTCAGGCGAGGGCACCAGGCAAAGGAAAGCGGTTCCTCGCTTTGCAGCGTTTGGGCGAAGGACTGTTGAGGCTTGTATGCGGAAATTGGAGACGCTGAGGCATAGCCTGAAATAACGTCGAGCATAAGGGCCGCTTCGCTGGCTGTGCGGGCCATGGGACCTTGGGTTCGGATTACATCCCAAGGCGCTGCATTTTCGACGGCGGGCACCAAGCCGACCGTGGGCCGCAGCCCTACGAGACCGCAGAAGGCTGCGGGGATCCTGAGGGAACCTCCCATGTCTGAGCCTTCTGCCAAGGGAGCGATTCGAGCCGCGAGAGCAGCGGCTCCGCCGCCGGTCGAGCCACCTGCGGTGAGATCGGTGTTCCAGGGATTGCGAGTCGGGCCAAACAGAGCGTTGGTAGCGTGGGCTCCTGCGGCGAATTCCGAGGTATTGGTTTTTCCAATCACTATGGCTCCGGCGGCTTTGAGGCGAGAGACCACTAGATCGTCTCTCGATGGGATGTGGTTTTCGTAGAGTTTGGAGCCGTAAGTGGTGCGAATGCCTGCAGTGGGAGTTACGTCTTTTATGGCTACGGGAACTCCGTGCAAGGGTCCCGCGATTGCGTCTTCGTTGTCGAGAGCTGATGCAGCTTCTAGAGCAGATTCCGCTGCGATGGTGCAGTAGGCGTTAATGGACGTATTGCGCTTTTCGATACGCTCAAGGTAAGCCTTGACGACTTCGCTTGCTGAAACGGATTTGTTCGCGACGCGCCGGGCGAGCTCGTTCGCAGAGAAGTCTGTCAGTTCATTTTGGGTCACGAGAGTATAGAGAATGCAGAGAAAGAGTTTCTCAAGGTCATTCGGATTTCAGTCCCATTACCTCTCGGATATTATCGCTAATAGGCCTCCTCCGTCGGGGCCCTGATGTTCGGCTCCGCCGGAAACGAAGATGAGTCCGTCGCCGAATATGCTGGCTATCAAGCCTCCGAGGGCGCCTCTGATATGACGTTGAGCGTTGATGTCAGTGTCGTCCAGCATGGTGTGCCTGAACCCTCGGATTTTACCGCTCCGGTCGGGCTCGCATTTTACCAAAACCCCATGAATCTTTTGCGGGTTCAGCAGAATTTTCTCGCGAAGACGGACCGCCGCCTCGAAATCCAAAGCGTCCTTCATGGTGGTCGAATAGATCTGGTAGTTGCCGCTCCAATACTGACTGTTGCCCATGACGATCACCTCGACTGCATCCACTTCGACGCCGGAGGAGACGCTGGCTCGGTTAGAGCAAAGCGAATAGTTTCCGAGCATGACGTCTGGGTGAAGACTGCTTTCGTTCAGCTCGCCAAGCGCGAGGCCCACACCCCATGCTCCGGCTACGCGAGAAAGCGCCATGGCGCGATTCGGGTCATTCGAGCATAGCGTTTTGCCCTTCGCGACTGCTTCTTGAGCGGCGGCGACCGTGAAGCAAGGGCACTTCAGCTGTACGAATGCGACCCCGGAAGCGTCCAATTGAGCTTGGGCCATTGCGGCCCTCACCGCTTCTGCGGTTAGTTTCCAATGGGTTTCGGTGCCGATCTCCCATGATTGCAATGGGCGCGTTAGGGGTGATGCCCATGGCTAGCGAAGCGTAGCTTTGGGAGGGGGCGACGAAGGTTTCTCCTCGCGTGAGAACGATGTAGTGGGGACTGAGAACGCCTTCAGTGCCGCCGGACAATACGCATGGGATTCGGCGCTGCAGAGCTTCAGGCGATTCTCCCGTGTATGAGGATATCGCGAGCATCAGAGACTGCGTGAAGTATCCGCGGGTGAAATCGTTTACGCCTCCATTGCCCTCTGTCTTGCCAATGACAGCCACTATCTCCTCTGGCTTGATCTCGCCCTTCTCGATTGCGAGCTTGAGCTGAGAAAGGTCGCTCGGATCTGCCATGGTCAGCCGAGTCGCTTTAGCGGTAGGGTGAGAGGTCATGGTTACATGGATACTTGAGAGAAGGGGGGTCGATTTTCGATGACGCCGTAGTAAAGGAGAAGGGCGGCGCTGCGGTCCCATTTGTCGGGGTCGATGTGAAAGAAGGGATTTCCCTTTATCGGAGTGGAAAGTTCTTTTTGGTAGGCGAGGCGACTTCTGATTAGATCTAGGTTAAGGTTAGTGCCTTCCATGGCATCGAGGACGATTTGGGCGGAGGCCTCCGGGCTTGAAATGATATACTCTACTGCCCGGGTAAGGGCCCACAGATAGCGTTCGATCTTCCGAGGGTGGTCTTCAACCATTTGTCGTGTGGTCACCACTACATTTCCGTAGTCGGCCCAGCCGTTGTCTTCGAATTCCCAAAGAAACCAGTTCTTGTGACCCATGGCGTCCAGCATTCGAGGCATGTTGTCGACCCAGCAAGTCATGTAGTCGAAGGCTCCTTCCAATAGAGGCTCTATTTGAGTGGAGGTACGGGTGAAAATCACGTCGCTGGGCGACAGACCTAATTTTTCCAAGGTGTAGGCGGCCAAAAATTCAGAGCCCGGTTCCGCCCCCATCTTACGACCGCGCAGGTCATCGGCGGTAATCGGACGGTTGGAAGGCGTATCCGAATTTACACTATTGTCCAACCCGATCCATGCATAGGGGTAGCGTCGGAGAAGGGCTCCCACGGCTACGAGGTCTCCTCCGTTGGGACTGTGCTGCATCCGGATGACGGCGCTTCCGTTGGAGGAAGAGACGAAGTCCAGCTGACCGGCCACTAGGAGACCGAGAGGATTTTTGCCAGGGCCTCCTGGCAAGAGTTCGACTGCGAATCCCGCCTCTTGAAAGAAGCCTTTAGCGGAGGCGACATAATAGGCGGAAAATTGATCGTTGGCTATCCAGGATAGGCCCACCTTTAAGGTCTCGAGAGGAGCATTGGGGGTTGCATTGAGTTCTTTCCCTATGAAGTCGTTGTAGAGGTAACTGTTTGGCTGAAGGATGGTCCGCGTCTCCTGGAGGGCCTGGTCGATGGACTCGTATTGGGGTTCCACGAGAAACGCCTCGTTTTCCCGCGCGATGGTCTCAGGGTCTTTGGGGCCCTCCCCGCAGGCTGCCAACGCAAGTCCAACAATGGATATGAGTATTGGGTATTTCATTACGATTGGTCTTTGCGACTTTTGGAGCGAATTGGAGTCGGTTAATTGCAAAGCTGTAGAAAAACAAAGCGCTCCATCCGAGGATGGAGCACTGCTTATTGGCGAACAATTATGATTGAGGCAAAGATCGGCTCTAGAATTTGTAAGTGGCAGTAAGGGCTGCTTCCATTCCAGACCCTGCGAGTACTAGGCTATCGAAGAAAAGATTCTGGCTTTTGTACCAGTCTTCATTGTCGAAGAGGTTGTCAACATTGAGACGAAGATTGAAGTTCTCGGTTACATCGTAGCCTACGGATAGATTGACCAAGTAGTAGTCTGGCAAAGTGACAAAGTCTGTCCAACCAGCAGTAACCGAGGCTGAGTACTCGACCCCAGTTGTGATGCTCAAACCGTAGTCGGAAAGGTAGGACACGTAGAGCGAGTAGTTGTGGTCAGGTCTTCCGGGTTCTTCCGAATCGGGGCCAGAGAATTCATTAACAAGTCCTCCGCCGAATGAGTTGAAGCGGAGACCGCCGTACATCGCAAGAGTGTCTTCAAGGCTGAGTCCTTGTCGGTCTGCGATCAGATCGAGGCCTGTTCCCAATAGACTGGTAGCCGATGGGCGGGTGGTCTTGGAAGTATTCAAGGCGAAGGTGGCGAAGAAGTTTTCGTTAATCGCCCAGCGAGCGTTGAACTCCATCCCCTGAGTGTTCTCCTCGACGTTTCCGCCGAGCTGAGCATCGAATTCATTTCTGTTTTGTTCATAAGCGGCTGCGGAGATCGAGAGCGTATTTTCGAACAAGCTTGCTTTGATGCCTAGCTCCATGAGTTCGGAATCCTGCAGGTAGCTTCCCGAGCTGATTGCTCCTACATCCACTTCGGAAGCTTGCCCATCCGAAAGAAAGGTCGATTCAGCAAAAGTAAAGTAGGGGATGATTCCAGATCCAAAGCGGTAACTTAAGCTCGCGTTGATCGATGTGTAAGATTCGCTGTCTTCCGCGCCGGGTGTCCCGTCCAAAACGTTGTTCCGGTTGAGGAAGCCGTAGTTGGTGGCTTCTATGTCGATTTCGTGAACGCTCGCGCCGACGTTTAGCAGAATGCTCTCAGCGAAGGTGAAATCGCCCGTGACGAACGCGCCAATATCGTCGTACTCAGTATCGATGATATTGTCGTAGATATTTACCGAGCGGTCGAAGTAGTTGGGAATCGCAGTTTTGTCTCCGCCTGGGATCGAGCCGAGCGCGATTCGAGTATTAGCGGTAACGGGTTGCGAGAGGTCTCGATAGTCAAATGGCTCGGTTAGGAAGTCGGCGAGGAGCGCAGTGTCGAGATGCCTGTAGGTTGCGCCGACGATGATCGTGCCGTCGAAGTTCTCCCTTTGCTCAAGGTCGTAAACGAAGGTGAGTTTGTTTTCCCATACGGAAGCATCGTAGAAGTTATTGAACCCGTAGGTCGTGTTTCTCGCGGTTTCGTAAGTGTCATAGAAAAATTG
>JBCCZW010000069.1:0-11028 GCA_039186805.1 Verrucomicrobiota bacterium | reverse complement strand
ATGTCGGCCCCCCGGTCGAGAAAAAGGCGGACAACCTCCTTGTTCCCTTCTCGAATGGCGAAAAAGAAAGGAGTGTATCCGGATTCTAGCGACAGGTTCATATCGGCTCCCGCATCGATTAGGGTGGCTACTACGTCGGGATGACCTGCGGAGGCGGCCCACATAAGGGCGGTTTGCTGGCGGCGTTCTTTGGCGTCTACTGCGACGCCCGCTTTGAGAAGCATTTTAACGATATCGACTTTGCCGACGCGGGAGGCGGTCATGAGGAGCGTTTCTCCTCCGCGGCGGACGGCGTTAGGGTCGGCCCCTTCTTTGAGAAGGCGTTTTGCGATTTTTGGATTGCCGTTGGAAACTGCGATTTGGAGGGGCTGGATGTTGTAGCGGGTTTTTGCGTTGGCATAGGCTCCGGCTTCTAGCAGGTCAATGGCAGCTTCGGTATTGTCGTGGTAGCAAGCCCAGTGGAGCGCGGTCATGCCGTCGGCTTGGGAGGCGTTTAGATCTCTAGATTCCGTAATGAGGGATTGGATACGTGCTAGGTCGTTGGATTCGGCAGCGTCAGGTAAGGAGGTATCGCTAGCGGATAGGGGGATTGCCAGAGCGAGGGTGACGGCTAGGGTTAGAGATTTTGGTAGATTGGGCATTGGGTGACGCGGTGGTGGAAAGATCCTGGTTGGGTTAGGGCGGCACGGAGGTCGTTCCTCCATTGGTTGTGAAAATATGGGTGATGTGATACTGGCTCTGGGAGTCGGACTGAAGTCCAACGTCCTTTGGGTTAGGGCGGCAGGATGCCGCCCCTCCTAGATGGATAGGGGTTGGAAGAGTTCGTCCATTTTGCGGTTGGAGTCGCCGAAGGTGTCGATGTTGACGCCGACCTTGTCGAGGAGGGTGAGGTGGAGGTTTGCGAGGGCTTCTGGTTTGTCGAAGCTGATATGGCGGTTGCCTTGCATGCCGCCGGCCGCCCCTCCGGCTACGATGGTTGGGATGTTGGTGTGGTCGTGGTTGTTGGGATTGCCCATGCCGCTTCCGTAGAGGAAGAGGGAGTTGTCTAGGAGGGTACTGTTGCCTTCCGGCGTCTTGGCGAGCTTCTCTAGGTATTCGGCGAAGAGGGAAACGTGGAAGGCGTTAATCTTGGCCATGCGAGCAATCTTGTCGGGATTGCCTCCATGGTGGGAAAGAGGGTGGTGGGCATCGCTGACTCCAATTTCTGGGTACGCTCGGTTGCTGGTTTCACGGGCGAGTTGGAAGGTCGTGATTCGAGTGATGTCTCCTTGGAAGGCGAGGAGCTGGAGATCGAACATGAGCCGGGCGTGTTCGGCGTAGGACGCAGGGACGCCCATGGGACGGTTTAGATCTGGAAGGGCGTTACCTTCGGTATCTGCCTCCGCTTTTTGGATACGGCGCTCGACTTCACGGATGGAGTCTAGGTATTCAGCGACTTTTTCTCGGTCGCTGGCGCCGAGGCCTTTTTTGAGTCGACGAATGTCTTCGGTGACGGAGTCGAGGAGACTTGCGCGTTTACGGAGAGCCGCGCGGCGTTGTTCGGGGGTGCCGCCCTCGCCGAATAGGTTTTCGAAGACGAGGCGCGGGTGAGCTTCGGCGGGAAGCGGGGTAGTGGGGGAGGACCAGGAAAGGTTGTTTTGGTAGACGCAGGCGTAGCCGTTGTCGCATTGGCCGACGGTTTGGAGGAGGTCCATGGCGAGCTCTAGAGAGGGGAGCTGCGTTTCTTGACCGATTTGCTGGGCGGCCACCTGGTCGGCAGTGGTGCCGAGGTAGTAGTCGGAGCTTTCGGTGACTTTAGCTCGAGCGGCGCTCAGGAAGGCGGAATTGGAGGTCGCGTGCGAGCCTGGATAGGCGGGCTTGAGCTCCATATTGGTGAGGATGGTCAGTCGGTCTTTGACGGGAGCGAGCGAGTCGAGGATAGGGGAAAGGGTGTCGAGGGTGTTCGCGCTGCCTGGAGTCCAGCGACCCTGGTCGCAGCCCATGGGCATGTAGACGTAGCCCAGTCGCTTGACGGGCTTGGTGGCGGTACGTGCGTAGGCGGTCGAGGCGGGAATCATCGCGTCGAGCAGGGGGAGGCTCAGGCTGGCGCCGATACCTTTTATGAAGGTACGTCGGGGAAGGGCTTTTTTCGTGATGAATTTCATATGGGCTTCGCGGTAGGCGTTTGGACTTTTAGTTTAAAGTTGTTTCGGGCTGTCGGACTTTGGGTTGTTGGACTCGCGTCCGGCGCTACTTGTTGAAGATTTGCCGGGTCGGCGCCCCGGCCTACAGTTGATGGGCTAGTGTGAACTTAGGTAGGGGTCGTCGATGGAGCGCATTTGGAAAGGTACGCTTTGGATGAGGTTAACGATTAGGCTGGAGAAACGATAGTCGTCTTTGGCGGCTTCGCGAACAATTTTACGGATCGACGGGGCGTCGTAATGCGCGGCTCCTCTACCGAGGGAGAAGATAAGGAGCTTTTCGGTGAGGGCCGAAGCGAAAAGTTCGGGTCGGGCAAGGATGCCGTTTTCGAGTTTTTCGACGCCCTCGAATTCGTTGCCGTCGGGGAGGCCTCCTGAGGAATCGATAGGGAGCGCGTGCTCGTATTCGCGCCATTTGCCGACGGCGTCATAGTTTTCTAAAACAAAGCCGACGGGATCGATGAGATTGTGGCAGCTGGCGCAGGTGGGATTTTCCCGATGTTCAGCAAGGAGTTCTCTCATGGGGAGAGTCATATCGACTTCATTGCTTTCGAGATCGGGTACGTTCGGCGGGGGTGGAGGCGGCGGAGTGCCTAGAATATTTTCAAGGATCCAGTTGCCTCTGATGGTGGGCGAGGTGCGGGTGGCGTAGGAAGTGACGGTGAGTACGCTGCCGTGGCGGAGGAGTCCGCCGCGCATGTAACTGGGCTCGAGGTCTACTTTGCGGAAACGGCTGCCGTAGATGTGAGGAATTTCGTAGTGCTTTGCGAGGCGTTCGTTGAGGAAGGTGTAGTTAGATTTGATGAGATTGGTTATGGGTTGGTCTTCGCTGAGGATGCTTTGGACGAAAAGCTCAGTTTCCTTGCGGAAAGCTTGGCGGAGGTTGTCGTCAAAATCGGGGAAGAGGCGTTGGTCGGGGACGATGGTGTCGAGGTTTCGTAGATAGAGCCACTGGCTAGCGAAGTTGGTCACGAGGCTTTCCGAGCGCAGATCTGCTAGCATGCGGCGTATTTGCGACTCCAATACTTGAGGATCTCGGAGCTTGCCGGATTCGGCGGCTTCCAGGAGTGGGGTGTCGGGTATGCTGCTCCAGAGGAAGAAGGAGATGCGCGAGGCGAGTTCTAGGTCGCTGATTGGGTAGACGCCGTTTTTAGGCGCATTTTTAGGATCGCGTTCAACACGGAAGATAAACTCGGGGTTGATAAGGATGGAGCTGATGGCCATTTCGATGCCTGTCTCGAAGCCTCCTTCCGCGGCGGCTTCTTTGTAGAAACGCATAGGCTTTTTGAGATCGGCTTTTGCGATGGGGCGTCGGTAAGCGAGTCGCATCAGTTTTGCGAGGGATTCTTCTGCGACGGTTTCTTCGTCTTCGGGGCCATTGGGTTGGCGGCTGAAGATTTTGGCGCGGCTCGGGGTGTCAGCGGCGCCTTGCGGGTTGAAGGGGCCTGTAATGGAAACTTGGTAAACGGCAGGCGAGAGTCGCGGGTGGCGGTGAAGATTGAAGTGGACGGAGTGGGGCTTACGCTTGTTTTCTTGAAGGGAGTAGGTTTGGGCGAGGAAGGCGACTCCGAGCTCGCGCGGTCCGGCTTCTATCGGGACGCGGATACGGAGGTGCTGGTCGAGTTTGCTATGTTGATCGCCTCTTTGGGGAGGAAGGATTTCGAAGCGGTGAACGAGCTCGCGGTCGAGCAGGAGGTCCATCTCATGTTTGGCTTTGAGGCCTTCGACGTGTTCGTTGCGGTCGCGGGAGAGTCGGATCTGGATCTCGTATTCTCCGTCTTGAGGAAAGGTGTAGTTGATAAGAGCCCCGCCTTGCGTGCCTAGAGGGAGTCCGGCGATGTGCCTTTCTTGAGTGAGGTCGGCGGGTGTGCGGTAGACGTAGCTTTGGTTGTCCTCTCGCTTTGTTCCGACAGCGAGCCGAGCGATTTTTTGGGCGGCGTTGATATAGCGGTCGAGAAGAGTTGGAGAGAGGTTGCCGACGGTGATGTTGTCGAAGCCGTGGCTGGACTCGTCTTTGGGGAGGAGCGCGGCGGCATCGATTTCGACGGCGAGCAGGTCGCGGATCGCGTTCTGGTACTCGGTACGGTTGAGGCGACGGAAGGTGTCGGTGCGGCCAGGTTGGGGATTGTCGAGGGCGTAGTTGTCTAAGTCTTGCGCTAGTTTCGAGACGATTTGCTGGTAGGTTTCTTCGCTGGGGCGCTTGCGATCGGCAGGCGGCATTTGACGAGAATCGAGGCGCTTGAGGATGTGTTCGAAGAGTGCGGGATCGCTGGCGGGGTCGTCGAGGGTGATTCCTTCAAGGATAAGGTCGCCTTCTTTTTCTTCCGCGTTGTGGCAGTTTATACAGTTTTGCTGGATGAAGTCGCCGGCTTTATGGGGGGATTGGATGGCGGAGGCGAAGAGAGGCTCGAGAGCTGAGTCGAGTTGGCTGGCGAATGAATCGTATTCGGAGTCGGTGGGGCGTTTGAGCTTGGGTTCGTCCGGCTCGTCTTCGGGGGGCATTTCGCGGTCTTTGACCATCCACAGGATCTCGTCCCACTCGTCAAGGTGAGCGGAGGGGTCCCGGCCGAGGAGGGTTTCCAAGTCGAACTTGCCTTTGGATTTTTCCGGATTGTGGCATTCGAGGCAGTATTTGTCTGCGAAATCTTGGAAAGAAGGACTAGCGATTAGGTTTTTAAGGTCCTCAGACTGAGCAAGGACGTCGGAGCCCGCAGCTGTGAATGCGATGGCGGCGGTTAGCGATGCATTTAGGGGGCGAAGCATGGCTTAGTGTTTCGGGTAGGTGATTGGGTAGATTGTCTTGTCAGTCAGTCGCCTAAGAGTCGGCCAGGCATGGCCTTGGGGCAAGGTTCAGTGGATTCGGAACCCGCTAAAACGGTCGAACCGCGCCTCGTAAGGTTGATATTTTCCGCTGCCAGGGAATCGAGGTCAAGCAGCCAAGCTGCGGCGGGTTTTACTGCCTCCCGCCAGACAGTTATAAAGAGGGAGGCACTTCTGCCACAAAATCGTACAACGTTGTACGATTTTGTGGCAGATTTGAGGGGGCTTGGGCTCTGGCAGTTTTTGGGGAGAGTGGGAGTGAGCTCTTGGGTCAGGTTCGGGTGAAGGGGGCCTTGTGCTGCGGGGGTGGAGGGGTGATGGCGTCTTGTTTTTCTAGAATCCAAGGGGCGAGGGTGACAGAGGCTCCGGCGATGGCGTCTTTGATTTGATCGAGGGTTTTTACGCCGAGGATGAGGGAAGACATGGCGGGTTGCGCCAGGGTCCAGGCGGTGGTGTATTGAACGAAGGGGAGGCCAGCTTCATCGGCTAGCATAGCCGTGGCCTCGAGTTGATCGAAGATTTTCTCGTCAGGCTTGGGAATCCAGTTTGGATTTTCGAGGAGTCGTGAACCGGCGGGCGCGTCTTGGTTGCGTTTATATTTGCCGGTGAGAAGACCGCCTTGGAGGTACTGGTAGGGGGTGACGCCGATGCCGTGTTTTTCGCAGAAGTAGAGGTCGTTGTGGAATTCGCGCTTTAGCATGCTGTAGGGAATTTGCGAGGACGCGACTCGAGGCCAGTTGCGCTTGTCGGCGATCCAGAGGAGTTCGCAGAGATCGTAGGCGTAGTGGTTTGAGGCTCCGAAAGCGCGGATCTTTCCCTGACGCTGGGCCGTTTCCATGGCGTTGAGGGTTGCCTCGAGCGGGGTGTCGCCGTCGGGCCAGTGTATGATGTAAAGATCGATATAGTCGGTCTTGAGCCGCTGGAGGCTGCGTTCCAGCTCGCGCAGGATTGTGGTGGCGCTGAGGCCGGCGAATTGCGGGCCAGAGCCATTGGGGGCGCCCGCTTTGGTGGCGAGGATTACTTGGTCGCGTCGGTTGGCCAACGCGTCGCCAAGTATTTCTTCGGCGATGCCGCCGGAGGATCCCAAGAAGCGATCGTAGCCTTCGTAGACGTTGGCTGTATCGATGAAATTGATACCGAGGTCAATGGCTCCATGGGTGAGCTTGATGGCATCTTCTTTACCGACGGGCGAGCCGAAGGTCATGGTGCCGAGGCAAACTGGGGAAACGAGGAATCCGCTTTTTCCGAGGGGTCTGAAATCCATGTCTTCGAGAGTGCGGGAAGGGGGTGAATTGGCAATGGAGAAACAGGGAAGGGGCTGGAGATCGAGAATGGGGTTGTAGGTTTGGCCATCGGATCGTGAACCCGTTCGAGGTTGCGGATGATGAGTATGGGTCGGCGGCTGGAAGCCGTCGCTCCGATTTTATTGTCTGCGAGTGAGTCCTGCTCGGACGTCGCTTTGCCATTTTTCGGGCTTTTCCGAGATGTCACTATCGTCGTCGTAGTAGGCTTGAAGTTCGCTGAGCTGCTTTTTGGTCTTTTCGATGATCTTCTTGTACTCGGGATTGTCGTATTGGTTGGCGAGTTCGTCGGGGTCGTTTTTCAGATCGTAGAATTCCCATTCATCGAATTGGTAGAAGTGGATGAGCTTATAGCGTTCGGTGCGGATGCCGTATTGGCGCGGGACCATGTGGACGCTGGGATACTCGTAATAGTGATAGTAGATGCTTTTGCGCCAGTCGCGGGGCTTTTTGCCTTCGAGGAGCGGGACGAGAGACTCGCCTTGCATATCGTCAGGCTGGGGAGCGCCGGCGATGTCGAGGAAGGTTTGCGCGTAGTCGAGGTTTTGAATCATCTTATCGCTCTTGGAACCGGGTTTGATTGTGCCGGGCCATTTGATGATGAATGGCATCTTTAAAGACTCCTCGTACATCCAACGTTTGTCGTACCATCCGTGGTCGCCGATGTAGAAGCCTTGGTCTGAGGAATAGATGACGATCGTGTTGTCGTCCAAATTGAGTTCGGCGAGCGTATCCATTAACCGCCCTACACTTTCATCAACGCCTTTAACGCAGCGGAGGTAGTTCTTGGCGTAGCGTTGGTATTTCCAGCGTACGACGTCTTTGGGGCTGAGATTGGCTTTGTGGAAGGCTTCGTCTCTTGGCTTGTAGTGAGCGTACCAGGCGTCGAGCTGAGCGGGGGTCATGCGTTGCATGTTTCGCCAGGCGGACTTGTCGGTGCGGATTTCACCTTCTGGGTAGTCAGGCGTGAGGTCGAGAAAGAGATCGAAGTTGATGTGCATGTGTCGATCGATCTCGAGCTCTTGGTGACGAGCGGGGGGAGCGTTGTCTTCCCATTTGTCGAAAAGGGTTTCGGGCTCGGGAAGATCGATGTCGGCGTATAGATCAAGGTGGCGAGCGGCGGGCATCCAGTTGCGGTGAGGAGCCTTGTGCTGGACCATGAGCATGAAGGGCTTGTCGCTGTTTCGCTTTTCCTTGAGGTAATCGACGGCCATGTCAGTGACCACGTCGGTACAGTGACCTTCGACGGTGGTTCGGCCTTCGGGAACGATAAAGTCGGGATTGTAGTACAGTCCTTGACCGGGAAGGACGGCCCAGTGGTCGTAGCCTTGGGGCCTTCCTTTAAGGTGGGACTTTCCGTAGATGGCGGTTTCGTAGCCGGCTTTTTGGAGGAGCTTTGGGAAGGTTTGCTGGTTCCAGTCGAAGGTGTTTCCGTTGTTCATGAAGCCGTTCTTGTGGCTGTGCTTCCCTGTTTGGATAACGGCGCGGCTGGGCCCGCAAATGGAGTTGGTACAAAAGCTGTTTTCGAAGACCATTCCTTGAGCGGCCAGTTTGTCTATCTCGGGAGTGGGGTTGACTGACTTGAGCCAACCGTCGTAGGCGCCGATTGCGTGTGGGGCGTGGTCATCCGAGAAGATGAAGAGAATGTTGGGTCGGTCGTCGGCTGCGTAAGCGCTGGAAAGCGCGGCCGCGCAGATGAAGCCGAAGAGTGCTGATTTTAGTCTAGTTGATAGCATTTAGCGGTAGGGTAGGGAGGGTTTCTGGGTCATCAAATTGGCGCTAGCGCACACTGGTAGAGCATTTGGCGGTCTTTGAGCGTGTTACGTTGCGGAGGCTCTAGGGGGAGTCGAATGAGAAGGCGCTTTACCCGTTGGAGATGGACTTTCCTTTTGGGGAAACTGCAGCGCCCTTGAGGCTGTTCCCGCTACCTTTGGAACTAGATGACTTCAGGCCGAGCTGCCCAGTTCGACTGATCTCTAGTTCGAGCTATTCGCCTGTTGAAGGCGGAAATAGTAGGGGGCGTTTCCGTTGAGAGCTACGGAGTTCGATGCGGTGCCTCCGTTAAATGTGGAAACTTGGGGCGGGTCGAACCATGAATCGAGGTCGATAGAGTACTTTAGATCGAAAGGGGCTTGATCGTCATAGTCCCAGCTAAGAATAGCGGTGTTATCCTGTATTGAGATATTGAGGACGGGGGCTTCTGCAGGAGGTATTTCACCCGGCTGAATTGAGATGGCGAAATTGAGTGTTTGCGGAGGAGAGTCACCGGTTGCTCCAGGACCGCTCCAAGGTTCTACCTGAAATTGAAAGTTACCTACTTCAGTAGGTGTTCCGATTAAGAGTGGGAAAGTGGCTTCGAGAACGTTATTGACGAGATCGAACTCTTCGAAAGTGTCGGTCATTCGGATACCTGGAGGCAATTCGCCGATCAGTTTCCAAGATCTCGGGGCAGGGCTGTTGTTGTTTGAGATCCCTATGATCATTGGGATGCCCATTATACCGAATTCGTTGTGGGTTATTGTTTGGTCGCCGATATCGTAGGTGATGGGATTGCCGGCTACGCTTTGTACTCGGTATTGCGTCTTGCTGGCGCCAGATTGAGCGTGCAGCGGTCCGAGAGCGGCGGCGCTGAAGATGGCTTTTTGCAGGATTTGAATTCCGGCGCTGGAAAACTGAGAAACGGCGCGGTTGAACAGAGCGGGCGTTCGCTGCAGAAGGACGAGAAGTACGATCAGGGGGATTTTGGCTCGTTGTATCGCGCGTCTATACATTCTGCTCGTCTAGTACGCTAAAAAAGCTCTTCAGGATGCAGAGATCTGGCGAGCTCTGGTCTCGCTTAAACATTTTGGTTGATGAAACCGATAGGCTGCTCGACTGAGTACGGATCGAAGAAGTTCTCGAGATTCGGGAAAATCGTTGAAAGTTCTCCGTTGCTCACGCCGAACCAGCGGGCGAGCTCAGCTCCGTATTGATCGACTGATGTAGTTGGAATTTGGCGACCACGACCCGTTTCGCTATTGGAGCCGATATGAAGTTCTGGATAGTTGCCGTAGATCTTTCCGCCTTGCACAGGACCGCCCATTACGAAGGCATTGCCGCCCCAACCGTGGTCGGAACCGACATCGTTGGAGGTAAGCGTACGACCGAAGTCGGAAGCTGAGAAAGTGACAACGTTGTCTTGCATGCCCAGTTCTCCGAGCGCGTTCCAGAAGGAGTAGATACTATCGCTGACGTTTGGGAGCATGCTGCCTTGAGCGTTTAGCAGCTCGGAGTGGTGGTCCCAGCCGCCAATGCGGACGAAGAAGCATTGCCGCTTCATGTTGAGCTTCGATTGAGCCGCGATCGTTCGGGCGACGGTCTTCAGGCTGTTCCCGAAATTGGTCGCGGGGAAAAGCGTGGCGATTTGGGTATTGTCGAAGGCTTCGTTGAACACGATGGAAGAGTCGATGAAGCGCCTGCTGTTCCTCCCGAAGGTCTTCGAGAAGAGGTTTTTGTAATTTTCGGTGAGAAGGGAATCGACCGCCGCCTTTTCGAAGGGGTCGTCGTAGGCGACCATATCGGCGGCTCCATTGTTATTCGCGACGAAAGTGAACGTTTGTTGGTTCGCCTGGAAGGTGTTGAGGCCGCTCACTGAAATATTCATCGAGATATTGGAATCGGCATTTACGGATTCCATGAGTTCGGCGATACGTCCTCCCCATCCTCCTGGGCTCGCTCCACGCACTTGGGGAACGCAGGTTTGCCAGTGGGCTTGTTGGTCCGAGTGGGAAAACAGGCCTTTGGGAAGGAAGCTACGAGAGTTGTAGTCGCTCTTGGTTGTTGGTCGGATAAGCGTTCCTATATTGGCGATGAACGCGAGGTTGCCGTCGTCGTACAGGCTTTGCATCCGGGTGAACTGCTCATGCAATCCAAATTCTGAATACGCCTGCCCGGTGGTGGTTATGGGCAGAAGGCTTTCTTGACTGAGAGCGAGGTGAGCCCTGGTGTTGGCGTATACGTTGTAGGCATCGTTCTGGCGAGGAACGAGCATATTGTAGGAGTCGTTGCCGCCTGCTAGAAATACGCAAACGAGAGCTTTGTAGTCGTCGTCGTTCGAAATGCTCGGAGCATTGGCGGCTGCGGCTGCATTGGTGAGCTTCAGCGAAAGCAGGCTGGAAAAAAGGGAAATGGAGCCGACGGCAGCGCAAGGGGCTTCTCCCAGAAAGCGGCGACGAGAAATTTGGTTGTCTTTAGATTGGCTCATGTCGTTTTCGCTAGGCGCTATTGGAGTGTGTTGAAGCTGGGGGCTATGGATAGGAGAACGAGAGCCCTTTGGGCGCGTTCTTCGACATCGTTTGCAGGGAGAGCTTCGACTGCGGCGATGATGGCGCTTTGCTCATCCTCAGTGAGTCCGTTGTTGCAAACGAAGAGGTTTAGATGCTGGACGAGCGCTGCGGCATCCGTGGCGATTGCTTCTAGGCTGCTGAGATCGAGCGTGCCTTGGGAATTATTTCCGTTACCGACTGGAGATGCCATTCCCTTCGTTACTAGGGTGTGCATCAGCTGAAAGGTGCGTATTCCGATGGAGTCGTCTAAGATTTGAAATTCTGGGGCGACGAGTTGGTTCTCAGCGATTTCGCCGGAAGGAGAAAAATCTGGATAGTAGAAATTGAATACAGTGGGGGAGCGGTAAGGGTGCGCGCCGATGTAATTTTGAAGATCGGTTGCAGTCATGGCGTTGCGCTTGT
>JBCCZW010000068.1:0-11060 GCA_039186805.1 Verrucomicrobiota bacterium | reverse complement strand
CGTCCGTCCCGAACGTCCCTTTGTCACCCCCAGAGCCCTCACCCTCGAAGAAATCGAGCAAACCATCGAAGACTACCGACAAGGCGCCCAAAACGCGAAAGAAGCAGGCTTCGATGGCGTCGAACTCCACGGAGCCAACGGCTACCTACTCGACCAATTCCTCCAAACATCCACCAATCAACGTACCGATGAATACGGCGGCCCCATCGAAAACCGAGCCCTACTTCTTCTCGCAGCGACCGACGCCGCAATCTCCGTCTGGGGTCCCGGTAAAGTAGGCGTTCACCTTGCCCCCGCCTGCGATGCTCACGACATGGGAGACGCAGACCCAGTATCCACATTTACCTACGTCGCCAAAGAGCTCGGTAAACGAAACATAGCCTTCATCTGCGCTCGCGAAGGAAAAACCGAAAACAGTCTCGGACCAAAGCTCAAAGGAGCCTTCGGAGGAAACTACATCGTCAATCAAGGCTACACCAAGGAGAGCGGCAACGCAGCCATCGCTAGTGGAGAAGCCTCAGCCGTCGCCTACGGCGTCCTCTCCATCGCCAACCCCGACCTCGTAGATCGATTCAAACAAGACGCTCCCCTCAACCAACCCAATCCCGATACATTCTATTCGGAGGGCCCCAAAGGCTACACCGACTATCCATTTCTGGAGGTCGAACAAGGTTCCTCTAAATAGCAGGCTGAAAAAGCTCATAACGATTTTGCGGAATCGAATCTTCTATCGTCCATCTTCATCGTCATCTTCTATCCCAATAGTCATTCATGGATAGAAGAGGCTGGACCGCTTTTTAGATCCATCCCACTCGAATGGCGGATGTACCTAAAAATTGCAGACAGGAGCTCCACCTGATCATCCCCTTTAAGTTCCGACAAAGAAAGCTCATTTTCTTTACACGTTTTCATGATGCGTTAAGAGAAATGAGTTTTCGTTACACAAGGGATCCAAATTAGAAAAACTGCCCTTCCTAAAAGCAGAAGCCCAAGTCTAAGCGTAGGTGAGTTTCCACTACGCCCTTCTAGCTTGAAACCGGGAGCCAACTCATAGATTCTAAGTACGATGAACGCTCCCGATTCCAACCTAGTCTCCACCCAATGGCTCGCCGATCGCCTCGACGATTCCAACATCGTCATCCTCGACGCCACCCTAAAGAAACGCCCCGACGGCAGCCTCATCAACCAAGCCCCTATTTGCATCAAAGGAGCTCAAGAATTCAACTACGACACCGAGGTCTGCGATCCCAACACCGACCTCCCCCACATGCTGCCTTCCGTGGAGCAATTTGAGGAAGCCGCTCGACAACGCGGCATATCAAAGGACACCCTCATTGTCTGCTACGATGCCCTCAACGTCTTCTGTTCTCCCCGAGCTTGGTGGATGTTCAAGATCATGGGTCACCAAAACGTCTTTGTCCTCGACGGCGGTCTTCCCAAATGGCTCGAAGAAAACCGCCCCACCCAAACCCAATTCTCTACACCAGTTTCCTCAGGAAACTTCAAAGCCACCTTCCACCCCGGAATGGTCTACAACGTCGACCAAGTCCTGGCTTCCATAGAGAACTCGGATATCCAAACCATCGACGCCCGCTCCTACGGTCGGTTCAACGCCACCGAACCCGAACCCCGTCCCGGCATGCCCGGCGGTCACAT
The DNA here is from genome assembly GCA_039186805.1 of Verrucomicrobiota bacterium. Classification (GTDB taxonomy): domain Bacteria; phylum Verrucomicrobiota; class Verrucomicrobiia; order Opitutales; family Opitutaceae; genus JBCCZW01. The sequence goes on along the minus strand of JBCCZW010000068.1, from coordinate 9,404 downwards.
CCCCGGTTCCTCCTGCATCCCTTTCAACGAACTCCTAAACAACGGCTGCTTCAAACCGGTTGAAGAGCTTAAAAAGATCTTCGAAACAACTCTTTCCCCAAACGCCACCCGCACCGTCTTCTCATGCGGCTCCGGCGTCACCGCCAGCATCCTCGCCCTCGCCGCCGACGAATGCGACTACCCCAACCTCGCAGTCTACGACGGCTCCTGGGCCGAGTGGGGCAACCGGAAAGACCTCCCTAAAGAAACCTAATTGTAGACGCGATTGCTAATCGCGTTGGCGATCAACAATCGCCCTGCAGCCGTCTCACTCCTCATTCATCGTAGCTAAGCTCAGTACACGATTCACTATTCCACATTTACTATTTCCTCCCCTAAAAAGGCGCATCCCTTCAAAAACGGTAGCGGAAACAAGCGGTAGGCATTCCGCCCGCTCCGCATGTGGCGCCTCAATCTCTTCGTATCTAATTTTATGGATACTTCCCGTTCTGCATCCTCTTCGCTGGCAAAAATAGGAAAGCACCGACAACACGCCCCGCAGGCTGTACAATCCAAAACTTCGAGATTCGCCATTAAGCAAGGCTAGCGCAAATTCAGTCGCGGTCAAAACTCGCCATTACAAACGGTCTCCCCCAAACAACCCTCGCTGAGGTCTCACCCACCAACTCACCTTCTACAACATACTTATCAAGTATCGCACGAACTTCATCATCGAAGACAAGCAAGGACTCTCCCATCCTTTGCCTCGAGAAACCATTCCGAGAGTGAATGATATCAAGAAAGGCGTCTACACTCTTCCGCACTCCCTTCCGCAAAAATCTCTTCTCGCCAGATACCTGCCACAGTCTCCTCGCTCTCAGTTCTTCAAACACGCAGTAAGGTTCAAAGTCCTTGTTCGTTGAAAACTGCGGCAGCAAAGCCGAAAACTCCTCGTGCCAAGGTCCAACAAAGTCACCACTCTCGACAACGACGAGATACCCACACGAATCCAGCATCAGCGGCAAGTTGGCGAACATAACCGTCCAATCGGTCCAGTGTATCGAGTTTGCAGCTACAATTAGCCCACACTTTCTCTCTGAAGAAAAGTCCTCTGCATAAGACCGAATAAGACGCAGATTTTGAACCCTACCGATTTCCTCAATTCGCTTTCGAGCAAACTCCAACATTGCAGCCGAAGGATCCACCGCATCAACGCTCTCAAGGCGCTCAGACATAGGGACAGCAACTTCTCCCGTTCCACAGCCAAGATCCAACAAGCTCAAATTGTCCGCCGGCGCCAACTCTACCAAAGTGTCAAACACACCTTCAGGTATCTCAGGGCGAGCGTGATAAACCGAAGCTACCCCTTCATCCGCAAACTGATCCCCATATTCCCTCCCCAGTCCATTCGGTTTCGCTTTCATAAACTTTCCAAACAAAACATCACAAACTCTGTTTCACCCAATGCGTGATTCCTGTTGCCGCATGGCAAAATCGCAGACCAGTTGCCTTCTCACTTTTTCTTATGCCCACTCCCTCCACCGCCAACGTACCCAATCTCGCTCAAGCCATCCCCAAAAACTCGATACGCTTTCCCAAAACCTAAAACCAATCTGCCTTCTCGCGGTTTCAATTCAAACAAATCGAAATCCACCAACTCCTTCAGATACCCAGCCGTCTCGCCATGCCTCTCCTCCAGTAATCCCATCTTTTCCTCGAACCGCTCACTGCCCCTCTCAATCTTCAGTACATCGCAGTCCACCACCAAACGCTTCCGCGCGAATAGATTTTCGGCCGTCGCCTCATCTTCAATCAACATCCCGCTCGCCCGACCCGTACTCGACATCTGAGCGTAGTGCTTCCCCATACGACTCACATACACAAACATCGATCGTCCCTCGTCCCAAACCACCGGAGCGTAACTCGCCAAAGGATTCGCCTCTCTACCCGCAGTCCCCAACACCACCGACTTAGACTCCGCGATCAACTTCTCCATCCCCACCTTAGCTTCTTCAAACTCCGAACTCATACTGAAATTCAAAACCACAGATTACACAGATGTACACAGATACTTTCCTCAACCTGATCAAAATCTGAGGCATCTGTGTAATCTGTGGTTAAAAAGCGGAGCCCAACATCTTCTGTGCATTTTCAATGCTTTTGTGCTTTCTGTGGTTCCACCCAATTTCATCAACTCACCCGCTTCGCTTTCAACAAAACCCGCTTCCCCTCCCAATCAGTGGTCCCAATCGCAAACCACTCGCCCCCATCTTTAAGCTTCAGTTTCTTCTTTAACTCCTCCGCGCCCATCCCGCAATTCCGAGCGATCACATTCGCCTTTCGCCCCGGAAACATCCCCTTAGCCTCCTTAGCTCCCACATTCGCCGTATCCAGAATCTCAAACACCCGCCCCGGAAAACCCTCGTTCAACGCATCCCCACACAAAAAGCGCGTCCGCTGACTCGCCAGCGGCAAACCCACCTCTTTTGCAAAACTCTTAAACCCACCCCCTTTCATCACCGACGCATTCGGCTCATACAGGTACCTACCCAAAGCCCCATACTCCCCATCCAAAGCTCTCTCCTCCGACATCGAAAACGCAAAGCGCTCCACTTCCCCATTCTTCAATATATTCACGCAATGAATACGCGGTTCATCCGAAGATCCTTGGCGAGCTAGAAACAAAACCTCCTTACACTCATTCTCCACAGAAACAATGTGCGACGCAAACACGCCGCTCAACTGCTCCAACCCCCGCGACACATCCAACCCAGGGCTCGCCTTCACCATCACAGTACTCCCTCGTTCCAACAACTCCTCCCAACACGCGATCAAGTTCGGCTCGCAATCCTCAAACGCCGAAACCTTCAAACTCCGATCATCCCGTCTCGCCGGATCCGCATAAATCAAATCAAAGCGCCCCTTCCTTTCCCGCAGAATCTCCAAGCCATCCCCTTCCACGCATTCTAAGGTTTCGCCAATCCCAAACGCCAACGCATTCTCCCTCACAATCTCCGTCAACTCCCCTTGACGCTCGACATGCGTCACTTTCTCAAAGCGATCGCACAAAAACCGCGTATCCACTCCATAACCACCGGTCAGATCGATCGCGGACTTTCCTTCAACTAAACCTGCCTTGTATCGAGCCGCTGCCTCGGATGAACACTGCTCCAAGGAAAGGCTCTTCGGAAACACCACTTGCTCATTGGCAAACCAACTCGGCAGCTTCCTAAAAATCTTCGCTCGCCCCTTAACCTGCTGAGCAATAAACGCCATCGGCAGCTCCGACACCTTTTTCGCCTTCAAGGCCAAATCCTCCGCCGACACCCCGCGGTTCGCAGCAATAAACTCCTTAATCTCTGGCGTAAGCAACGGCATCGGGCAATCCAGTGTAGGAAGAGGCTTTATGCCTCGACCCCACAACCCAATCCCAAAGCGCAATCCTATCCAGGCGTAAAGCCTCTCCTACTCTTTCTTCCCAACCCTGCATTCGCCCGCCTTTCTACACCGTCTCAATCCACATGAACGAACTCTGGCAAAACGCCAAAAACTGGTTCCTGAGCCTAGGAACCGAATACGGCGTCGACCCCATAATCTTCGGAGCCATCTACGTAGGAGCCATTCCCTTTTTCACCCTTTCCGTAGCCTGGCTCGTCAACAACGTTCGCAAAAAGAAGCCCATCGCGCTCCCCACAATCTCAAGCGGCTTTTTCTTCATCTCCGCCTACCTCTACCTTCTCATCGCAGGTCGCAATATACCCTGGTGGGTCTATGCCATCGTCGCCTTCATCCTCATCTACGGAAGCTACTCCAGCTACCAGAGTATTCGAAAGAAACTCAAGAAAGCGGAAGCCGCAGCTTAAATCGGTTCATGTCCCCTTCGTAGCCCTCGTAACTCAGCTCGCCCCCAAGAGCTCGAGCGAACTCCCGCGACAAACTCAGGCCCAAACCAAATCCATCCACTTTTCGGTTCCGCGCCGCGTCGCCTCTCGTAAAGCGTTCGAAAAGACTTTCCTCCAAACCGCTCGGCACCGCATCCCCTGTATTCGAAAAAAGGATATCTAGCGATTCCGGTTCTTCAATCGCCTTCACCTCGACCCGTCTTTCCCCTCCATTGTACTTCACCGCGTTCCCCAACAAGTTCTGTACAATTTGCGAAAGCAAAGTCCGGTCCGACTCCAGCTCCAAAGCTCCCTTCAACTCCATTGAAAAATCGATCTCCGGCTCCTGCATTTCGCAATCCTCTATCGATTCCTCCAACATGCCCCTCAAATTCACGACTTCCTTATTTACCAACAGAGTCCCCGCGTCCGCCTGAGCCAATAACAACAGCTTTCGCGTGATCGTTTTCAGTCTCTGAGTCTCGCTCAGCAAATCCGCAAAACGAGCCTGCTCCTCAGATCCATCCTCCACGCTGCGCAGAGCGACTTCCAACTGTCCCTGAATCACCGTAAGAGGCGTCTTCAATTCATGAGCCGCATCCGCGCTAAAGCGATTTGCCTGCTGAAAGCTCCGATCTAACCGCGTTAGCATGTCATTAAAGACATCGATCAACTCCGCAAATTCCCGATCCTCCCCCGCCTTCTCGATTCGCTCGCTCAAACGCTTGGCAGACATTCCCCCCGCCGTCTCCGTCAATTTCCTAATCGGCTTAATCGCGCCCGAGGAAATCAGCCAAGCCCCCAAGGCCACGATCGCCAAGGCAAACGGCAACGCCGAAAAGAATGCGCGCTGAACGCGCCGCACATCATCCGAAACTTCAAATAGGTTCACCCCAATTACCATATTGTGCCCAGTAAACTGATACACGGCAAACCTCAGACGTTGCCCGCCTGCTTCCGCCGTAAAAGCCTCCGGCGGCGCCGGCATTTCCCTTCCTCGAGGCATGCCAATCATGCGGCCCCGCTCGCCATCCGGCCCGCCTCGCCTTCTCGAAAGGAAGTCCTCAGGCAAAGGTCGATCCTCAAAACGCTCCCGAAAACGCTCTTCTAACGGCACCAAATCCCCTATCACCTCAGGAAATTCAGTCATCGCAAACGCTTCCGGCCATCCCTCCGATACGAAGAACCGCTCGCCATCCTTCCCGTACGACATCAAATAAACGTCGCCGCCGAATATGCGGTCCCCAAAGCGCTCGATATGCTCCTCCAACCGCTCCCACATCCACTTGTGCTCCGGATGCGGCATTTCCCTCACCGGCACCCCCACCAAACTCTGATCTACATTCTCAAGCTTCAGTTTCCAAAACAGCTGACGACTCGCTAAACCAAACGCGATCAAAACCGCGCCCGAAACCGCGACCGTCATCAAAATGATCCGAACCCTGAAAGATGTAGTTAACTTTAGCATACAAAAATACCGTAGGAGAGAGCTCTACGCCTCGACTCCCTACCCAATCGAAAATCACACCTTCTTAATCTTATAGCCCACTCCTCTCACTGTCTCCAATAACTTCGTCTCGCTCCCCTTATCCACCTTCTTCCGCAGTCTCTGCACGCAGACATCTACGATATTCGTATTCGGGTCGAAATCGTATCCCCAAACATGTTCCAGAATCTGGGTACGCGTGTAGACGCGACCGGGCGAACGCATCAAATACTCCAGCAAATTAAACTCGCGCGACGTAAGCTCGATCTCCTCCTCGCCGCGCGTCACCTCCCTGGTTGTCAAATTGATCACCAGATCGTCGACCTGCTTCAGACTCAACTGCGCGCCCGTCGTTCGACGATGAAGCGCGTGCAGCCGCGCCACCAACTCATCCACGAAATACGGCTTCGCCAAATAATCGTCTGCCCCCAAATTCAAGCCTTCCAAACGCTCCTCCAATTCCCCTCGAGCCGAAGCCACAATCACCGGAACGCTATTATTCTTAGCCCGCAACGCCTTTAAGATACTCAAGCCATCTCGCCCCGGCACCATAATGTCTAGCACCACTGCATCGTAACTCTGGGACGTCGCAAGGTAGTAGCCATCCTCGCCATTCTCAGCCAGATCCACGGCAAAGCCCTGCGCCCTCAGACCCTTGCAAACAAAGTCCGAAATCTTCCGTTCATCTTCTACCAATAAAATCTTCATAACCGTAGGTTGGACTTTAGTCCGACCAAACATTGCAGGATCCAATCGAAGTCGCCTTCACAAATCCTCTTCAACCAATCCCTTACCCCTACGGCAAAAAGGCGGAATCATCAAGCGCCCAAACATTACAAAGCTGTAATCTACGAGCCGCCCCTTTTGTCATCTTCATGTGGTTCAATGCTTCCGTCTTCGAAAACGAAGGCGCTCACTCAAAGTATTTGAAGCGAACAAAAGGAAACAGAAACGTAATGAAAACGAAACTACTTACACTTGCCATCATCGCCACTTCCGCTGGAGCCATCGCAATCGCAAAGCCCGGAAAAGGCGGCCCAATGGGCGAACGCCCCAATCCCGAAGACATCGTCGTCGAACTGGTAGCGGACTATGACGTCAACAACGACAACGCCCTCGACCAAGCTGAACTCGCAAACGGACTCGTCGGCATGCACGAAAAACGCATGGCGAAGATGCAAGAGATCCGCGAACAGCGGGAATCGGAAGGCGGACCCGCGCGTCCACGCGGAGGGTTTGGAGAACGCGATCGCAGAGGTCCCGAACCATCTAAAATCGCTGGCCACATGCTTGTCGAATTCGATGCTGACGAAAGCGGCTCGCTCGACACCGAGGAACTCATGGCGGCCGTCGAATCTATGCATGATCGCAAGGGACGTCGCGGCCCAGGAGGACCCCGCGGTCCTCGCCCCGACTTCGACGCAGAAGACAGCATTGAATAAACACTTCACCTAGATCGCCGTCCTCAAAACGTGGGTAGTATGAGGCTGGGTACTCGAGGACGGCGGTCCTGTAACTTTCGAAAAATCGAAATCTAAATCACACATTAACCGTTAACAAGGACAACAGGGTAATAATTTCCACACGCAACACACACACCGAAGCGGGCTTCCACAGGAAGTCCGCTTTCGTGTTTTTAGATCCCGTAGCTGAAGTGGAGACACTTCAGAACCCCCTCCAGCAGTGGAAGCATTTCCGAACCCCTCACAAAACCGCCCAAATCCGCAAGCCGACTTTCCATTTAAATTGCCTCTTCTTGCCATTCACTATTCCAAACTCACTATTCACTATCTAGATGTCTGCCGCCAAAGACGCATTGCTCATCAAAAAGACGCTCACCTACGCGAACGGCTACCGTGAACTCGAAATGTTCGACGACGCGATCCACGAGATCGAAGCGCTCCCAGACCACCTGCGCTACTGCGAGCCGGCTGTCCAAATGCGCGTCGCCGTTTACATGCAGGCAAAGGCCTGGGTGAAAGCCCTCCCTTTCGCAGAACGACTCGCTGCCGAGCATCCCGACGAAGAAGGCAACGCCGTCAACCACGCCTTCGTCACTCGCCGCGCCCACTCTGTAGAGCACGCCAGACCCATCCTGCTCAAAGCCGTCCAAAAATTCCCCAACTCGGCCATTATTCATTACAACCTCGGCTGCTACGCCTGCTGCAGCGACGAGATTGACGAAGCCAAAACCCACCTACGCCATGCCTTCGCGCTGGATAAGACCTTTCTGGAAACCGCCCTCGAAGACGAGGACCTCACGCCTCTCGCCGACTGGATCAAGAAACTCCAATAGAAACGGCCTACAGCCTCTCCAGGCGGGAAAGCCTGCCAAATACCCGGACGCATTCACGAAGACCCCACAAAAAGTAAAATCGAACGTAAGTTCGATGACTCTCAAAAATCCCCGCCCCTCAAGATCGTGTTGGAAGGCTTATTCCGACACGATCCGAATTAAAACAAACGCTTCCGGTCTATCCGCTTCACCATATCCAAGCGAGCCCGAAACAACTCTTCCATCAACGCCTTCGTCTTCTCCGGCACCCGGTCCTCTACCTCTTTCAAATCCGGCAAGGGCTCATTCTCGCTCTCCTCCTTGAAAGATTCCAGTTCCTCAAAGGGAATATAAGTATCCGGAGCCATTTCCTGTTCCACCGGATCCGCGCTATCGAAGCTCTCAGGGTCAAAGTCAGGCGCTGGAGCCACCGCAACGGGAGTCGGTTCGGCTTCGACACGCTCCGCCTCTGCCTTGGGCAGTGGCGCCAGCGGAATCGGCTTATTCAACCGAGGCGGAGGAGTATAGAGCGCTAGCCGTTTTTTTTTTCCTCAGGGGTCTCCGGCAACGCATTTGCCAGCTGCGATAGTTCCTTGATCAAGCCATCGATCGACCGCGCGCGACATTCCTCAGATGCCTTCAGCAATGCGACCTCAAAGTTAACCTTTTCGCTCAAACCGAACTTCAAGCCCGACTCCCCTTCGCGAAGGCTGTCCAGCATACGCGTCAAAGACTCGGTCGAGAGCGGATGGCCAAACTCGTCCGTCTGCCCTCCAGAACGAACCGTAGTCAAAAGCGCCTGACGCACCCGGGACTGCAAATCCACCAAAGCTCGGTAAAAATCGCGCCCCGTCTGGTCGAAGCTGTCCACCAAGGTCAAAATCTCCGCGTGATCTCCCAGCGCAACCGCTTTCGCCAAATTCGAAATATCCTCCCCGCTCACCAGACCATAGATCTGAAGCACGTCGCTCTCCTTGATCTCCGTCCCGCAAAACGCGATCATCTGATCCAAAATCGACTGCGAATCCCGCATCCCGCCATCCGCCAAGCGAGCAATCGCCGCCAAAGCTTCCGGGGCCGCTTTGATCCCCTCCTGCTCAGAAATATAGGCCAAGCGACCCTGAATCAAATCCTCAGGAATCGGCTTCAAATCGAAACGCTGACAACGCGAAACGATCGTCGGCAAAACCTTGTGAGCTTCCGTCGTCGCAAAAACGAACTTCACGTGCTCCGGCGGCTCTTCCAAAATCTTAAGCAAGGCATTAAACGCCGCCGTCGAAAGCATGTGCACCTCATCAATAATGTACACCTTGTAGCTCCCCTGGCTAGGAGCGTACTGAGCGTCATCGCGAAGATCCCTCACCTGCTCGACGCCATTGTTGGACGCCCCATCAATCTCCAAGACGTCCATGCAAGATCCATTCATGATCGACTTCGAAATCTCAGTCTCGTCCGAAGGATTTGCATCCGGCCCTCCCTCCGCATTCAAGCACTTCGCGAAGATGCGAGCTGTAGTCGTTTTCCCAGTACCACGCGGTCCCACAAACAAGTAAGCATGCGCAATCCGCTTCTGCGCGATCGCATTCTTCAGCGTGCGAACCACATGATCCTGACCAACTACATCGTCGAACTTCTGCGGGCGCCACTTACGCGCGATAACTTGGTAACCAGTACTAGCCATGAAACTTGGGAAAGACGCCGATTAACCCCAAAGGCCACCTCGAACGCAAAGAATTTCTCGCAGAAAATTCCAGTCCGCCTCAAGACCCACACAATCCCCAGG
>JBCCZW010000067.1:0-11184 GCA_039186805.1 Verrucomicrobiota bacterium | reverse complement strand
CTTAGTCTGCGGCGAATAACCCAAAGCTCTCCCGCCCCTTAAACCAATACAACCAATAGCAAAATGGATACGGACGAAGTATTTCTAACCCTCGAAGAAAAAATCGAAAACGCCCTCGAGCACACCACTCACGAGTTCTCTGGCGTCAACACCGGAAAAGCCAATCCCGCCATGGTCGAAGGCGTCCAAGTAGAAGCCTACGGATCCACCATGAGCCTAAAGGAAATGGCTGCTATCTCCACGCCTGACGCTCGGACGATTGCCGTGCAGCCCTGGGACAAGTCGACGCTCAAGTCGATCGAGAAAGCGCTCCAAACCGCGAACCTCGGCATCACCCCAGCCGTGATGGGCGATGTAATCCGACTCCCGCTCCCGGAACTCACCCGCGAACGCCGCCAAGAACTCGCTAAGAGAGTCCACAAAATGGCGGAAGACGGCAAAGTCGCCATCCGCAACGCCCGCCGCGAAGCCAATGACAGCCTCAAGAAGCTTCAGAAATCGGGAGACATCACCGAAGACGACCTCAAAACCGGTGAAAAAGACGTCCAAGAAACCGTCGATACCGCCACCAAAAAGATCGCCGCTCTCGCCGAGGCCAAGGAAAAAGACCTGCTAACCGTTTAGACCGCAAAGTAGTCGAGGTTTTTAGGCCGAAGGAATTTAGGCTGTAGGCAATTCGAGCCTGCAGCCTTTTTACTTCACAACCCAATCCCTACAGCCTAAACCCCTACCACCTAATCACCTCCCAATGCAGCGCATTGTAATAAAACTCGGCACCGGCATCCTCACAAAAGGTATTGGAATCATCGATACCGAGCGAATTGCTGCAATCTGCAAGCAAGTCGCGGAACTTAGAAAGCGCGATATCGAAGTCCTGATCGTCAGCTCAGGCTCCATCGGCATGGGTATGGGAGCCCTCAAATTAAAAGACCGCCCCAAGACTCTGGCAAAGCAGCAAGCCTGCGCCGCCATCGGACAAAGCCGACTCATCCAATGCTGGCAAAAGGGCCTAGACCCCTTCGGCATAACCGTCGGCCAAATCCTTCTCACCCACGAAGGCCTCCGCATCCGCAACCGCTACGTAAACGCCAAAGCCACCGTCGACCAGCTCCTAAAATACGGCGTCATTCCTATTATCAACGAAAACGACTCCGTAAGCGCCTTCGAAATCAAATTCGGCAACAACGATATCCTCGGCGCCCTCGTCGCCAGTCTAGCCGAAGCCGATCAACTCCATATCATTTCCACAGCGCCCGGTCTCATCGACATGGACGGAACAGGAGAAATCATACCGGTCGTTCAGGAAATCATACCCGACATCGAAGGCCTCGCTAAAGGGACCAACTCACCCACCGCCGTCGGAGGCATGATCTCCAAAATCGAAGCCGCCAAAGTAGCCACAGGAGCCGGCTGCGACACCTTCATCGCCGACGGCTCAGCGGAAAACATCATTCTACGTATCCTCGACGGAGAACAAGTCGGTACACGCTTCGTCGCCCAAACAGATCCCCTTGTATCCAAAAAACGCTGGCTCGCCTATTTCCAACGGCCAAGCGGAGCCATCCAAATCGACGACGGAGCATGCAACGCGATCATTCGCAAAGAACGAAGCCTGCTAGCAGCGGGCGTCACCGGATGCGCCGGCAATTTCCACTCGGAAGATATCGTGGATATTATCAACCAGAACGGAGAACCCATTGCTCGCGGCGAGACGCAATTCTCCAACCACGAGATCGAGCTCATTGCCCAGAAGAGCGCTGAAGAAGTCGCCCAAATCTTCCCGCGACGCAAACGCCTCGAAGTCATCCACCGCGACGCCCTCGTCCTCCTGTAGGCCGGGGCGCCGACCCAGCTCCGAAGTCCACCCTCAGGTAGGGAGGTCTCGCCGAGGCCTCCGCAACGCCGACCCGAAAAAAGCTTCCCCTCCGTACCCACTAAAACCCTACAGTGACCCAAATCCCCACGTGACTCCTCTTCGCATAGCTCATTCGAGCATAGCGATAACTCACCCTCAGACTCGCCACCTCACTCAAGCGAAAAGCAAACCACGCTCGACCACACAAATCCCATTCCCCAATCCTCCGAGTCATGTAGCTATTGAGCTCCGCGTCAGATCTCGCCTCACCATAACCCTCGCCCCAGCGAAACGAGCTCAGCTTCCGATTTAAATGGCCCACCTCAGCCCCAATACCGAATTCGCTTCTCCCCAACTCCAAAACCGTTTGCTCGATAAATAAGTCCACCATCTCAAACCTCTCTTCAAACCGGAAAGGTACAATCACCTGAAGGCACACCACTTCATCACCAGGTTGAGGCGGCGGAAAACACGAATTCGGAAATGCGCCCTCCCTTTCTGCCACCCCGAGTTCGCCATAGCCGAACCCCACACGCCACCCATCTCCAATTCGTCGCCCCAACCACAATCTCGGTCCCCAATCTTCTAGTACTCTATTCTCCTCGCCAAAGCTCAGATAAGCCCGATTCAATAAGCCATTGTCAGCTTCCAAACGGACATAATCCCAATCAACACCCAGCTCCCATCGCCTCAGTTCTTACTCTCCAAAGGCGGCCTCCAGAAAGACAGCGCGCAACACTAAACCCAAACTAGCGCTCCATACAGACCGGAAACACATGCCCCCACATACGCCCCTTCCAAACCAACCGATTCAACTTTCCCCAAAAAACGCTTCATCCCCCTCCCATCTTCCCTCTTACTACCCAATTCAGCATTCCTCATTCATAATTCCCAATTCACCACATGGATTTCGAACTCCCATTCGCTACGACTGACGAAATACCGCCCATCGACTTCGAAAATGAGCTAAACGAGGAGCAGCACGCCGCCGTCACTGCCAAACCCGGCCCTCTCCTCATCCTAGCAGGCGCCGGCTCCGGCAAAACTCGTACCCTCACCTACCGGGTCGCCTATCTCCTTTCCAAAGGCATCCCTCCCGGCGAAATCCTACTGCTCACCTTCACCAACAAAGCCGCTAAAGAAATGCTCGACCGCGTGCAAGACCTCACGGGCATAGAAGGTCGTCGCTTCTGGGGCGGCACCTTCCACAGCATTGGTCACCGCATAGCCCGCATCCATGGCGAGTCCATCGGCCTTGCCAAGAACTTCACCATACTCGACGCCGGTGAGGCTGAAACCGTCCTCAAGAACGCCGTCCTCACCATCGACTCTGCCTTCTTTAAAAACAAAACCCATCCCAAGCCTGGCCCCCTCTCCGGAATCATCTCCATGGCTCGCAACACGCGAACCACCATCGAGGAGGCGATCGTCCACTATTTCCCCCAACACCAGGATTTCATTGACCAAGTCTGCGACTTCGCCGACGTCTACACGAAGCATAAGCAAGAGCAAAACGTAGTCGATTACGACGACCTCCTCTGCTATTGGCTCCAAATTCTGGATACGCAACCGGAAATCGCCCAGAGCTTCCACAACCGCTTCAAATTCGCCCTCTGCGACGAATACCAAGATACCAACGTCCTCCAAGCGGAGATCATCGACAAGATGTGCCCCCACCACAACATCATGGCCGTCGGCGACGATGCCCAATGCATCTACTCCTGGCGAGGCGCTAACTTCGAGAACATCGTCACTTTCCCCGATCGTCACCCGGACACGCAGATCCACCGCATCGAAACCAACTACCGCTCCACCCCGGAAATCCTCCAACTCGCCAACGCGGTCATCAGCAACCGACTCAGCGGTGGCTTCGACAAAGTGCTCCGGCCCCACAAAAACTCTTCCCACCGCCCCTACGTCGTCCAATCCATCGATTCCAAGGAGCAAGCCCAATTCGTCATCAACCGCATTCACGGACTCATCGACGAAGGCAAAGATCCTAGCGAAATCGCCATCCTCTACCGAGCTCATTACCAAGCGCTCGACATGCAAATGGAGCTCTCCCGCTCCGGCATATCTTACCAAATCACCAGCGGCGTACGTTTCTTCGAGCAAGCCCACGTCAAAGACTTCGTAGCGCATCTGCGGATACTCTACAACGCCACTGACTTCACAGCCTTCCTCCGACTTTTTGGCCTCCTCCCCAAAGTCGGCGAAAAAACCTGCCAAAAGCTCTACCAGCACACGGTCAAAGTCGCCAAAGAAAAGGAACTCGATTTCATCGACGCCCTCGCTGATGACGCCGTCATCAAAAAAGCGCCCGCTGCCTCCCGCGCCGATTGGGAATCCCTCGCCCAATCTCTCAAGGACATGAAGGCCATAAACGAAACCGGAACGCCCGCCGAAGTAATCTCCATCGGCCTCGAAGGCTGGTACAGCGGGTATCTGCAAGGCGAATACGCCAACTACATCAACCGCATGGACGACCTCAACTCTCTCGTCAGCTTTGCGGAGCGCTTCGAAGACATGCAGGAGCTCATAGCCCAAATCACCCTCCTCAATTCCGAAACCTCCGACAAGAAGATCGAGGAAAACGAACCCTGCATCCGCCTCACAACCGTCCACCAAGCCAAAGGTCTTGAATACGACGTAGTATTCCTCATTGGCCTCGCCGATGGACTCTTTCCCACCCGTCGCTCCGTAGAATCAGGCGATACGGAAGAAGAACGTCGGCTCTTCTACGTAGCCGTCACCCGAGCCCGCGACGAACTCTATATTATGTATCCAAAAATGAATACAGGTCGCGGCCAATACATGCCCCTCACGCCCAGCCGCTTCCTCCAGGAACTCCCCAACGACCTCTACGAACCCGTCCGCATCCGCCGCTCTTACGGCTGGTAGCAAAAAATGTAGACGCGACCGCCGATACCATACCCAACCTAAAGTAGCATCAAACGTAAGCTCGATGAGCCAAAGTCCGAACATCCATTTTTCCAATATGAAACTCATTCTAACAACCCTTTCCCTTCTAACCCTCGCCGCTGCCGGGCAAGCTATAGAGCTAGTGTCCGCATCCCACCGAGACGCCGACAGCTTCAAACGCATCTCCGAATTCTTCTCCGGCGACGAAAACCCGGGTCGCTACACCCTTCTCCGCACCGATGCCAATTCACGCGACGGCTTTTATCTCTCTTTAAAGCTCACCAAAGAAGAGCGCGCTTCCATCAAATCCATACGCCTACATTACGTTGAACCCGCCAGCCTCGCAGAGGAGACCTTGGATCTCGCAATTAACGGAGCCGCTAAGTCCCGCATCCTAGTAGGGCTCACCGGCAGCCTCTGGCAATCTGCGGACACCTTTCCCCTCGCCTGGAAAGTCGAAGCCTTAGACGCCAACGGCCAAGTCCTAACGCACCAACAATCCTTCCTCTGGAGCCCCAAGTAAAACGGAGCTGGGACTATAGTCCCGCCACCAGCCCATCATCGCCTAGATAGGTTAACCGTTCCACAATCACTGTTTACGAAGCTCCCTTGCACTGGCAAACCATAGAACCCAACACGCCCTTCACGCAAACCAGTCTCCACGAAACCCTCCACGGCGGTCAGGCTTTTCGCTGGACGCCCCTACCCGCAGAGCAGGCTCACCTCGGCATCTGGTCCACCCACGTAGTCAAAATACGCCTACAAAACCAAAGTCTCCAAGCTCAAAGCCTTACCACACAAACGACTCCCGAAGACATCCGCCAATACCTGGCCTCTTCAACTCACTGGGCGAAACTAGCCGACGATCTCCCCTGGCGTAGCGACTCGCACCTCGCCAACTGCATCGATAACTTCCGCGGACTCCGCCTCCTCAAGCAACCCTTCGCCGAAACCGTCCTCGCCTTTCTCTGCTCCGCCACCAAGCAGATTCCTCAGATCAAAGTCATGTGCGAAAACATGGCGCGCGAAATCGGCGCTCCCATCTCAGATCGTATCCATTCTCTCCCTACATGGGAGCAACTCTCCGAATGCACCGAAACGCAACTCCGCAAGCTCTCCCTAGGCTTCCGCGCGAAAAACATCAAAAAAACGGCCGACATCCTCGCCGCCGATCCGAGCCTTCTTCCCCAAATCGAAGCCGCGACCTACCCCGAAGCCAAAGCCGCCCTCTGCGAGCTTCCTGGCATAGGCGAGAAGATCGCCGACTGCGCCCTCCTCTTCGGCACCGCAAAATATGAGGCCTTTCCCGTCGATACCTGGATCATAAAGACCCTAGAAAGACGTTACAAGGCAACGGGTTGGAGCAATCCTCAGCTTGCTCATTTCGGTCGCATACACTTCGGATCTCACGCGGGCTACGCTCAACAATTCCTCTTTTCCCACGAAAGAGCGTCTCCAAAAGACCAGTAGTCTTGAGTATCAAAGCGAACGCAAGGTCCAATACTTGCTTTGCAGACTCGTAATTCGAGGATCAACTCTATGGTAGGAAGAAATAACGCGCGCACCAGCACTCCCATCTACTTAGCCATTTCACTCTTGGCAATACTTCACCCTCACAAGAGTCTCAGAGCTAACGCTTTACCAACAAGTCCAGTTATCTCTGTCTCCGAATCGCTCCCTGGATTCCAAAGCTGGAGAGTAGTCGTAACAGTCGAGCAAAACTATGCGTATAGACTAAATTGGACTAGCAATTTAAATGAAGGCCTATCGCAAGGTTCAGATTTGAAATGGGAAAACCTTGGGCACGAATTAAGTCTAAACGTTAACCTCCCTCGAAACAGACCCGCATTCTTTAGGATCGACTACATTCGCGCCTACGCTCCCGAAGTTGTGTCACCCGAAGTTTTTGGCCTTCTCTTAGAGGAGATTGATGACGATCTCACGATTTCTCCACCAAACGATGAGAACATATTTAATGCGCAATCCACTGAACTCGAGGAGGGTTTCGAGATAACTTTCTTTTCCCAGATTGTCTACGAAAGAACCTACATAAATTCCGCCAAAATTTGGTTTCGGCTTGGTACCGTGAGTATAAGGGAAATTGCGACCAACGAAGTCATTCAACTGAGTATTCGCCACCTTGCAGAATTAGGCGAAACGGTCCTACCATTTCAGTTGATAGGCGAAATTGAGTACTCTGGCGCTAATAGTGGGAGCATCAACTTCAAGACGCTCTTCACGAACAATTCAGAAGGAGAATTTAAGACAGTAACCTTCTGAAATTCTCATAGAACCCGATCTCCCGACGACATCCGCCAATACCCAGCCTCCTCAAGCAACCCTTCGCCGAAACCGTCCTCGCCTTTCTCTGCTCCGCCACCAAGGAGATTCCTCAGATCAAAGTCATGTGCGAAAACATGGCCCGCGAAATCGGCGCTCCCATCTCAGATCGTATCCATGCTCTCCCTACATGGGAGCAACTCTCCGAATCCACCGAGACTCAACTCCGCAAGCTCTCCCTCGGCTTCCGCGCGAAAAACATCAAAAAAACGGCCGACATACTCGCCGCCGATCCGAGCCTTCTTCCCCAAATCGAAGCCGCGACCTACCCCGAAGCCAAAGCCGCCCTCTGCGAGCTTCCTGGCATAAGCGAGAAGATCGCCGACTGCGCCCTCCTCTTCGGCGCCGCAAAATATGAGGCATTTCCCGTCAATACCTGGATCCTCAAAGTCCTAGAAAAACGCTACCAAACCGAAAACTGGAACAACGCCCAACTTGCCCACCTCGGCCGTATTCACTTTGGCTCTACAGCTGGCTATGCGAGATCGATAATCCGGCGGCAAATGCAAAGCCTAGTTTTGTCGGTTCGTCAAAATTCAAATGAACCGTGAAGTTCGAGTCCAAACTCTGGATAAAAAAGCTCGCGTGAAGGCAGCCGCTTATCTTGCCCTCCCTCCTCAATCGCCCTTGCTCTGCCGCTTCACATCTTCGCCTCGCAGCATCGCGTCCGCATCTCGCAAAATCTCCGGTACGCGATCAGCATAGCGATAATCGCCCATTGCGGCGATAATTTCGCTGTCGTCGAAGTCCCCCGCTTTTTCGCCCGGAAACCAATGCCCCGCATTTCCCAAAAGGTTGTAACGCATTTTGCCCCACTCAACGATGTCTAACGACTTTGAATACGTCCAAAGACGGATGATTTCCCGCACGTTGATGCTCTGAGGCATATTCCACCACTCCGGAATGCCCCGAGTCCAAGTGGCGTCCCAGTTCTCTCCGCAAACCGCATCCACTTCCGCTCTCAAACGAGCCTCGATAGGAGCCACCAACTCCTTCGCTTGATCCAGATCCTCGAGCGCTTTAATGTGCGCGTCAAAGTCCTCGGGACGCGCCACTCCCATGCTCAAGGTATGAATCTCTGGGCGCGCCCAGCAGTAGAGATCGTTGAAATGCATCGGATCTAAAGGATCGCACAGCGCCCGCAGCTTTTCGGAAGGCTCATAGAGCTTGCCGCCCTTGTCATTGGGACTGATAATGAAAACGCCCATGTCGCGATCCATAGCGGCTTCGATGCAGCTCCAATTGAAGTCATTCACGAAATACCAATGAATGTTTATGTAATCGAAAAGACCGGTCTCGATCGCGTCGTGGATTTCCTCCGTTCCCGCGTGAGTGGAAAAGCCGATATGCCTTACTCGCCCCTGCTCGCGCCACTTTTCCGCAATCTCTATGCACTCTTTAGCCTCTTCTAGAAGATCCCGATTATTAATCCCGTGTACGCCTAGCAAATCAACGTAGTCCAACTTCAGATACGCCATCGATTTCTCGAAAGTCTCTTCAAACTTCTTAGCTCCACCCTCCGGACTCACCTTGGTTTGGATCATCATATCCTCCCGAGGAAAATGCGCGAAAGCGCGGCTCAACTGCATCTCGGAGCTGCCATACCCTCGCGCGGTTTCGAAGTGGTTAACTCCATTCTCAAGCGCATAAGCGATGCATTCCTCCAAATTCTTCTGACCCTCGGGAGGTACCTCGCCCCACTCGACATCTTCCCATTTATGCTGAAAACGCATTCCACCGCAGGTCACCAGCGGCATCTTCAACTCTGTCTTTCCAAACCTTCTGTAAATCATTTCCAATACTCCATTTCAGCAGCTCTCCGTATCTCCTCTACGGATACATTGTATTTGTTAGCCAATCGATTCAAATCATTATACTCGGCTTTGGCCCGTTTACCGCCCGAAGGCGTCTCCACTACCTTAAACCGAATTTCTCCGTACTCCGTATCCACCTTTTCCTCACTCCTCGAAAGGATCTTACGCTCGACCATGTAATACCGCACCCCTATGCTGGTAGTCTTTTCCAGCACGAAGTCAGCCACTGATTCAAGCTCTGCTTGAGAAGTCAAAACCGACAGCAAGGTACCGGTTCTTCCCTTTTTCATCTGAACCGCATTCATTGAAAAATCGATCGCTCCTGCGGCTAACAGACCCTCCTGAAAGCCATCTCCCAAAATCTCGGGAGAACAATCATCCAGATTCGTTTCCAGCTGCACGAGAGTCTCCTTCGCCGCTCCCGTCTCGCCAAGCGATAAACGCAAAACATTGGGGGCAATAAAATCCTTTTTACCCGGTCCGTAAGCGATCTTCTTGCTGGAAAATTCCACCTTGCCAAACTCCGGCTTCAGGTACTGCAAAATTGCCGCTCCCGTAGGAGTCACTCTCTCGCCTTCCTCGTCTCCCTTATAGCTTGGAATTCCCTTCAGCAACTTCGCAGTAGCCGGGGCAGGCACTGGCAGCAAGCCATGCTGCGTCTTCACCATCCCAAAACCCACGCAAACCGGATCCGCAATACAACGCTTAATCTGTAGTTTATCCAGCAATACAGCCGCTCCCACGATATCGATGATCGAGTCCACTCCGCTGATTTCGTGAAAATGAATCGTCTCGATTGGAATCTGGTGCACCTGCGACTCTGCTTCCCCAATCAATTGGAAAATTCCACGAGCGATATCCTTCGCTCCATCGGAGATTTCAGCTCCGTCGATTATTCCCAGGATGTCGCTTAAATGCCGTCCATGCCCATGATCATGATGATGATGTCCATCGTCGTGATCATGATGGGAATGATGATCATGGCGCGACTTAGCAGCGTTCAGATCCACTACCTCCACATGCACGCAGACGATCCCATTCTTCTCCACCTCAGTCAACCGCACCTCGCCATCCGGCAATCCAATCTTCTTCGGCAGACCTTCAAGCTCTCCGTAGGCGTCCGCCAACCCAGCCAGCGCTCCCAAAAACATATCCCCGGACATCCCCGAAAACGGCTCTACATATAAAGTACTCATAATTCTATTTATTCGCAGATCTTCGCAGATGAACCTAAATTTATTTGAACATAGTCCTTCATTACCCGCGCGCCCATCTGCGTCAATTTACGAAGATCTGAGGACAAAGACCTCAAGCTTTTCCAATCGCCATTAATATCCGGTACGCCGCCATCGCAGCGCCGTAGCCATTGTCGATGTTCATTACGGAAATACCATTCGCGCAGCTCGACAACATCGCGTGCAAGGCAGTCGTCCCGCCTGCGCCGACCCCGTAGCCCGTACTGGTAGGAACCGCGATGATCGGCTGCTTCAACAATCCTCCCATCACGCTCGGCAACGCGCCTTCGAAACCTGCGGCGACTATCAAAACATCGAACTTCTTGATATCGTCCAAACGATTCATCAAGCGGTGTATCCCCGCAACCCCTACGTCATTAATCGTCTCGGCCTCCACACCCACTAACCTGAGCGTATAATGAGCCTCCATCACTACCGGCAAATCGGAACTGCCCGCGCAAATGATCCCAACGCGTGTATCCTCCCCATCTTTCTCTTCCGTGCTTTTCAAAAGAAAACAGCCCGAAACTTCGTCGTACAAAGCGCCCGGAAAGCGCTCCAACAGCTTTCTCGCCTTTTCGGCCTGGACTCGCGTCGCCAGCGCATTCTCCCCCACTTTTTCGTAGGTCTCTAGTATATCGACCAGCAAATCCGCGGATTTGCCCGCCCCGTATATCACTTCAGGAAAGCCCAAGCGACCTTCCCGATCTGTATCCAAATTAAAACTATCCATTGTCCGGTATCACTCTATTCAGCTTCCCAGACACCAACCCTTCTTCGTCCACACGCACCATTTCAAATCCCAATGCAAGCAATCTCGCCTCCCATATCAAAGCCAACGACTTCAGCCGCTCCACCTCATCCGCCTTCACCTCTATGCGAGCCTCGTCCCCGTAGTGACGCACCCGAGCCTGTACATAGCCGGTGTAGAACCCCACTACGTTCTCTATCATTTTGTCATAAACGCCCTCATTCAGGGAGTTCATGGTAATGGCCAACAGCACAGCGAAGAAAATGG
>JBCCZW010000066.1:0-11348 GCA_039186805.1 Verrucomicrobiota bacterium | reverse complement strand
TTGGCTTGGGGTCGGAATACGTGTTTACGACTCTGTTTTCGGTACCTTTACCTTAGAGTTTGTATCCTTATTTTAGATACAGATGGTTTGTTTTAGTGGGTGTAGTGGTTTGCGGACTGGCTTGCGTTGATGTGTTCACATCGCTTCCTAGCGGTCGCTGGATAACGTCTTTGGCGTCACGAGGATCCTTCGCGGGGCGAAGGATGAGGATTCCAGGTGGGGAGCTGGGAGGAGCTAGCCGCTCTTGCCTCATTATGGATAGCTTGAGTGCGAAAGAGGTTTTCATTCTAGGTTTTTCCGACTTTCGTCCTCCGTCACCAGATCTCTGATCAATTGGGTTCGACGCGGACTAGTATTTTTTCGATGAGGTTTTTAGCGGTGGTGAGTTTGGCGGTGTCGTAGCGGGTTTGACCATCGTTGGGGGCTTTTTCGCCGCCGTGCCCCACTAGGTCTAAAAGATGATATTTCTTGTCCTTGTTGGGATCGATATAGGCGCCGTAGATGAGGGAGGGCTGACCGATTCCGGGTGGGGTGTAATTGGAACTGAATTTGTTCTGGTCGGAGTTGTAGTGCTCGTTGGAATCGAAGGGGGCGTTGACTTCAACGTAGAGGGTGAAGGCTTTGCCGACGGTTTCGATGTTTCGATCGATGGAGAAGTCGTGATCGGGGGTAGCGCCGCTCATACTGTCGACCTTGCCGTCGGGTTCTATACCCCATTTCTGAGTGTAGCGGTGTCTCCAGATTGGCAATACATCGACGCGGCGCAGTTTTTCATCGCCCCATTGAATCTCTTCGGAGTAGGCGATGTCGCCGGAGACATGAAGGGTTTCGATCAGCGTTCGGGTGGAGCTCTCGGCCCAGATGGCGATTTGCGGTTTGGCTCCGCTCGGGTGGATGGCGTATTCTGGGCCCCAGTCGATTTCCATATAGACATTAGAGGTACCGGGGCCGAGACGCTTTAGCCGGGCGCCGTTATCGAGCGGCTCGTAGGCGGATCGTTCGTCGGGCCGGAAAATTTCGACGCGTTTGCGGGCTTCGTAGCTTTGGTTGATTAGCTGGGTGGTGGGCGTCCAGTTGTAGATTGCGGCGGCGGTGGCGAAGGCGCAGATAAAGATCGAGAGGTAGAGGGGGATTCGGTTTTGCGGCTTCTTTGGGTTGGGGCTTTTCTGGAAGAGCTTGGCGAAGTATTTGAGGCGGACGACGAGGTGGAAGCCTACGAGAACTGTAATGGCAATTCCGGATACAATATGCACGCGGGTAGTGACGATTGAGAAGGGTTCGAGGAAGCGTAACGCTCCGCTGATGACGAGGATGAAGAAGAAGAGGAGGAGGGATATGTTTACGAAATGCCGCATGGGTGGAGACGAGTGGGTGACGATGGGCTTTGCTTGGACGGTAGACAGTGACGGGTTGCTTCGCTCGGTTGTTTTTGTCCGCTAGTTTGATTATCGGAGTTACGTCCGATGATACTTTTGGGTGGCTCTGCTAGGTTCGGGTCGGCGCCCGAACCCTACCTTGGTCGGACTAAAGTCCAACCTCCTTTAGGATGCGAAGCCGCAGAGTTTTCGGAGTGCGGCGATGTGGTTTTGGCCGACTTCGCGGGGGGTGGCGTTTTCGCGGCGAGCTATGCCGGCGGCGAATCCAGTGGCGACTCCCATTTGAGCGCAGGTATTCATGACGCGGGGACCGCCGAGACCTATATGGGTGCAGCTGAAGCAACGCCCGGCCATCATGAGGTTGTCAATATCTTTTGAATACAAGGAGCGGAAGGGAATATAGTACATCTTGCCGCGGGCGAAGAGGGCTTCGGAAAGGAAGTCGTTTGGATGGCCTTGGAGTTTTTGCTGGTAGTGGACATCGATGGCTCGTTTCTCTTTGACGACCGCGTCCGGGAATTCGCGGGACTCGGAGGCGTCTTTCATGGAGTAGATGTGATCGCCTTCGATGCGGCGAGATTCGCGTTTGCCGCTGACGAAGGAAACCCATTGGAGTTCGAGGGGAGCGTTTTCGGGCTGCTTTTTGGCGTTGGAAAAGCTGCCGTAGACGGCTCGGAACATGTGGTCGCGTATTTGCTCGGCGTCATCGATTTGGTGAAGGTCGTTGTCGGAGTATTCCCAGTGCCAGGTGCCCTGAGTGGCGGGGAGGTCTTTCGCGACGGGCATGGCCCAGGGTACCTCGGGGAAGTTTTTGGGCTTTCTGGTTCTTTCGGAGCGGAAGAGGATGCTAGTGCCCATGACTCGGTTGTCAGGAACTTCGGGGCTCCAGAGTTCGCCGTGCTTGGCCCATTCTTCGTCGAATTCGTGTTTGGATTCCCGACCGTAGCGGAAGGTGGCTCCGGATTTGGCGCCGATCCAACCATCGCCGGTTGCGTCAATGAATAGGTCGGCTTTGAAGCGGCGTTCGAGGCCGGTTTCGAATTCAATCGCATCAACGCTTTGGATACGTTTGCCGTCGGCTTTCGCGTCGATGAGTCCGTGTGACAGGAAGAGCTGGACGCCCCTAGCGGCTTCGAGCGCCTCGTGGCGTTTACGATCAGCTTCGTGGGCGGCGGGGGATCCGTTGGGATAGTGCGGGGTGTCGATTTGGGAGATGATTTCTTCGGCGTTGCCGTGGATGCCTTCGGTGTGGACGCGGATTTCGGAACTGGCATTGCCGCCGAGAACAGGTCGGTCTTGAATGAGGGCGACTTTTAGGCCTTGGGATTCAGCTGCGATGGCCGCGGCGCAGCCACTCATGCCCCCGCCCGCGATTACCAGATCGAAGTCGAGGGTTTCGGAGGGCTCGGTGGGGATGCCGTTTTTTTCGCGTCGCCAGGCTTTAAGCTCTTTGAGCTCGGTTGGGGGAGCGTCGCTAGGGTCTTGGCTGAAGTAGATGGCGGAGCAGCGGCCTTCGAAGCCGGTGAGGTCGACCAGTTCGACGAGCGTCTGGGTGTTTTGGATGTCGATAACGCCTCCGGTCTGCCAGCCCCAACCTTTGCGGGTGCCGAAGGTAGCGTCGATGAGTTTGCCGTCGACTTCAACTTGAAAGCGGCCGGGCGCTTCCCATTCGCCGGGGCACCAGTCTTTGGTATGCACCCATACGTGGTAGCGGCCTTTAGACGGGAACTGGACTTTGGTACGAGCGTTACTGACGGCGTGGCCCATGCCGTGGGCGAGGAGGTAGGTGAAGCCGAGTACGTTGTGAAATTGCGTGTCCATTCGCCAGCCGCCTTTGTTGGCGAAGGAAGCAGCTTCGAGGAGTAGAGAGTTGTCTTTGGCGACGGCGGCGAGGGCCGGTTTGGCGAAAGCGGAAGCGGAGAGGCTGCTGGCGAAGGCGAGGAATTTGCGACGACTGACTTTGGAAGGGTTCATAGTTGGGTTTTTACTTTAGGGGTGTTTGAGGGGAATTGTTGGGCGGTGGGGATTTGACACATGTTTTTGCGAAGGGACGGATGGACTGACGGATGGTTTCGGAACATCGCGACCTAGCGGTCGCTGGATGAGGCTGCAGGCCTCACGAGGATCCTTCGCAAGCGAAGGACGAGGATGAACGCTGGAGGGATGATGAGGGTTTGGTTCGCAGCCGAAATTCGAGGTGTATCCGCGTGTTGAGTAGTGTCATGGGGTGCTGTGGAGGATTTGGTGACCCTTACCAAGTGGATTTGGGGCTTTGGGCGAAATGGGGAACGTCGGGCGCTGACGTAGGTTTGCGTTTTCTGGGTGTCGGGATTGGTTTTGGGGACAATGCTTGGTGGTTTTAGCGTATTATGTCGGATGATGCTCACTTGATATCTCGGTCGTTGGATGGGGATTTGGATGCTTACTCTCAGCTGGTTAAGGGTTACCAGGAGAGCGTGCGCGCGTGCTTGGCGGTACGGCTGCAGGACGTCACTGCAGCGGACGATTTGGCGCAGAAGGCGTTCGTTATTGCTTATGAAAAATTGGCTCAGTTCGATGTTTCGCGTTCGTTTGGACCTTGGGTGAGGAGCATTGCGCTTAATTGCTTGAAGAACCATTTGCGAAAGAAGGTGCCGATCGCTTTGGGGTGTAGGGAACGTTTGGATGCATTGATCGAGGGACAAATCGATTTGCGTTACCCGGTGACGGAGGATGCTGCGAGAGAGCAGTTGGATGCTTTGTCGCTTTGCTTAAAAGAGCTGGGTGGGGAGCATCGGGAGTTGATTGAGAAGCGCTATTTTAAGGGAGAGCCGATTGCGGCGTTATCGAAGACTTTGAATTTGGCTCATTCTACGGTGACGATGCGTTTGCATCGCTTGCGAGAGTCTCTGCGGACTTGTATCGAGCAGCGTTTGGAGGAGGTCCGATAGGATGAAACCGGAGGCTGAAAAATTGATAGCGCGATTTTTGGCGGGCGAAGCGGTGGAGAGCGAGTTGTTGGAGCTCTGTGAGAATGACCAGGATGTTCTGGAGGCTTTGTCGGCTCACGCAGAGGTGGAGAGAATGGCGGCGCATCTGGGGGGCGGCCAGCACGGCGCCTTTTCCGATGAAGTTGTAGAGCGGATACGAGGAAAGTATGCGGACGAGCCCTTCACCAGCGAAGTGATTGGAGCGATTGCGAGTAAGCGAGTTTGGTGGAGGCGACAGGCGGTCTGGGGGGCGATAGCGGCGTGTTTGTGCGCAGCGTTAGGTTTGACGTGGTGGTGGGGTGGAGCGTCGAGCGGTTCGAGTAAGACCTACGCGCGAGTGATTTCTTTGGAGTCGGCGTTGTGGAGCGTGGGAGGCGGTCAGTTGGCGATCGATGATCGCTTGGGGGCGATGCCGGTGGAGTTGGAACGCGGATATGCTCAGCTACGATTCGATCATGGGACTTTGCTGTTGGTGGAGGGTCCGGCTAAGTTTTCGATCTTGGATGATAAGTATGTGAAGTTCGAATACGGTCGAGCGGTGGCGAATGTGCCGGAAGCAGGGCATGGTTTCGTGATCGAGAGTCCTGATGCGGAGATTGTCGACCTCGGAACGAAGTTTGGCGTGGATGTAAGGGAAGAAGGCGAGACGGAAGTGCATGTGATGCAGGGCAAGGTAAAGGCGCGTGGGCATTGGGAAGCGGAGTACAGCGATTTAGTTGGGAATCAGGCGAAGCGGTGGAATGGCCAATCGCGGGAGAAAGAGGAATTAGCGGTCCAAGCGCAGAACTTTTTACTTGAGCTGCCTGATCGCGAGTTTGTGGGGGAACGTTCTTATTTGCATTGGGGCTTTGACGAGGAAGGGGGCGTGGATTGCGAAATCGAGGGGAGGGGCTTCGATTTGGCCGCGGGGCGTGGACGATTCTATTTCAATGATGAGCAGATCTATCCGGGGGAAGTAGGGGTTGGTCCTCAGAGAATTTCAGGCGTATCAGGAAAAGCGCTACGCTTTCAAGGTGATGGTGGCTGGGTGAAGACGAACTTCTCGGGGGTTTCCGGCGGCGAGGCCCGGACCGTGGCGTTTTGGGTAAAGGCTTTGCCGGAGGATCAGATGGCTTATGCGGCGATCGGTTGGGGGGAGTTCGGTCCGGGGACGGTTTGGCAGATTTCGTTGAATCCGGATAGTGAACATGGACCTTTGGGGCGGCTGCGCTTGGGGATATTGAGTGGGCAGTTGATAGGGAAGAGGGATTTGCGGGATGGCTTGTGGCACCATATTGCGGTGGTGATGTATCCGGGAGACCATGACGACCGGGCGAAGCTGACGACGCATACTTTGTTCTACGTAGATGGCGAGTTGGAGATGACGACGCAGAAGTCCTTTGAGGAAGTCAATACTTTGACGGAGGAGGAGAACTCGAAGCGATTGATGATTGGGCGATCGACGGCCGGGGGGAGGGTCAGCACGTTTCGCGGGAGCATGGATGAGCTTTATGTAGTGCAAGGGGCCCTGAGCCAGGAGGAGATTCAGAGCTTGATGGCGAACGATGATTCGTTCTTGGGGGATTAGGAAAATTTGGTATCTGGAGGGTAATAGAATCGGTAGGTCTTATGAGACTTGGTGATTATGGGTAGAGCTTTTGGGGAACACCGTGGTTTAGCCGACTGCCGCATCCCACCTTCAGCGGGACAAGGGATCCATCGATGGGGGAAGGGTTGGGTTTTTTAGGATAGGCAGGGTTAGTTTTTGGGCAGCGCCCGAACCCTACGATTGGACTGGGTGGGGCGCGACCGCCGCGTCGCGACTAGCGGAAGTCGCTCGCATACCATTTGTAGGGCCAGTTCTCTGGTTCTTTGCAGAGTTTCCTCCTGATTGGGTTTTGGAGGATGTATTCAAATTTTTCCCTGTAACTACTTTCGTTACGGATTCGGTGGTCGAAGAAGCCTTTTTGCCATTGAATACCGTTTTGTTGCGCGAGGCGTTGTTTAAATGAAGAAATGATCTTTGTAAGGCTGTTAGTTGTTGCGCTGTAACCGATGATTGAATGCAGGTGGTCCGGCATCAGGAGGAAGATGTGAGGATAGAGTTGTGATTTGTCGATGCGGTACTGGAGAGCATCTTTGATCTGTTTTGCGATCTGACTTTCGGCGAGTTGGTTTTTGCCTTGGGGAGCGCAGTTGATGGTGATGAAGAAGAGGGCGCTGGATTCGTCGACCCAACTAGGGGTGTTGTGGTGGAGGAGTTTGCGGGGTGTGAAGTGAGCGGGCATAAATGTAGGGTTATAGAGGTTCTGATTCTATTTAGAGTGATTTCAGGCAGGTTTAGGTTCGGGGCAGCGCCCGAACCCTACCTTGTATTACTTCTCACTCGTTAGGATTGATTTGCGGTAGGCGGTGGGGGACATGCGCATTTCGCGTTTGAAGACGCGGCTGAAGATGGCGGGGTCAGGATAGCCGGTCTGGGTGCCGATTTGGTAAATCGTGTAACTGGGGTTGGCGAGGAGTTCGCAGGCCGTTGAGATTTTTGCTTGGGTGATGAATCTCCCTGGCGTGCAGCCGAAATGATTCTTGAAGTAGCGTTCGAGGCTGCTGATGGAAGTGCTACAGATTTCAGAGAGCTTTTGAACGCTGAGGGGCTCGCCGATTTCTTGGTAGACGTAGTCGATGGCCTTGGAGAGCGATCCCATGGGGCCTTGGGTGGAGGCGGTTTTGTTGGAGTGGGAGGGACGTGCGAGTACGGCGAGGCCGATTATCTCGCCTTCTTTGTTTTTGAGGGGAATTTTGTTGGTGATGTACCAGCGGACAATTCCCGGACGATAGGTGACGAGTTCCGTCTTTTCCTGGATAGGAACGCCGCTGGATAGGAGTTTTCGGTCATCTTCTATGTAAATTTTAGCCAATTCGGGCGCGAAGAGCTCTGAATCGGTTTTTCCGATGATCTCATTTGCGGGCTTTTGCAAAGTAGCGACGAAGGCTT
Source organism: Verrucomicrobiota bacterium (assembly GCA_039186805.1). Classification (GTDB taxonomy): domain Bacteria; phylum Verrucomicrobiota; class Verrucomicrobiia; order Opitutales; family Opitutaceae; genus JBCCZW01. The sequence continues at coordinate 4,029 of JBCCZW010000066.1, read as the reverse complement.
TGTTTACAAAATGATAGACCCCTTGTCGATCTTTCAAAGAGGCGATAGTATCGGGTAGAAGGTCCAGAATCAGCCTGGTAGCTTGGGACGAATTGATTTGCTCAAGGAAATCCGACTGGAGTAACGGCATGGTTTCAAACTACCTTGAAAGGTCTGATAAGCAATGAACAATTTGAGGACCAACTGACGAAAATAATCAATATGCTGACGGTAATGGGGTCTTTGATTTTTTTGCGATATAGGTATAATGCTAAGCTTATGTGTCATTTGTCTCTACCCCGAATGGGTGGCGCGTCTCGAATTTCGCGTTCACTTTTGGCTATATTCGTTTCGCTGGCGTTTGGTTTGAGCTCTCAGGCGGACAAGAAGCAAATCTTATTCTTGGCAGGTCCGCCCAGCCACGGGAACGGTTTACATGAGTTCCGCGCGGGATCGATTCTACTGGCTGATGCGTTGAATGAAAGCGGTGTCGGCGTGGAGGCGAAAGTGCATTGGTACGGTTGGCCGGAGGACGAGTCTATTTTCGAAGGCGTGGATGCTTGCATTGTATTTGCTGATGCGGCGGGTCGGTTTGGAGAAAAGTACGCGGTGTTGGACAAACTGTATAAGAAAGGCATGGGCTTGATGTTTATGCACTATGGCGTGCATCCGAGCAAAGCGGTGGGCGAGGAGTATTTTAAGCGCTGGCTTGGCGGTTATATGGAAACGGGTTTGTCGGTGAATCCGCATTGGGTTGCGGACTTGGAACCCAACCAGGATCATCCGGTTGCGAGGGGTCTGCCGGAGAGTTTTTCAGCGTATGATGAATTCTACTACAATATGCGTTTCCCCGAGGGAATGGAGGGAGTGGGCGTATTGGCTTCGGCGATACCTGAACCTGAGCGAGTTAAGCGCTATATCAATTTGTGGAATCGTAGTGGAATCGAGGGCTTCGGCAAGGACCAGGCGCTGATGTGGTACCGCGAGCCTAAATCAGGTGGACGCGGGGTCGGTTTCGTGGGCGGTCATTATCATCACAATTGGGCTTTGGATGGTTTTAGGAAGTTGGCCTTGAATGCGATCGTTTGGGTAAGCGGAGCCGATGTGCCGATGAGCGGCGTTAAGTCGAAGAAGGTGACGCAGGCGATGCTTAATGAGAATTTGGATACGCCTGAAGAAGGTAAACCGATCAAGTTGCCGACAAATGCGCTTTTGACTCAGAAGGCAGCGACTCCTTTGAGCGAAGCGGAGCTGATGAAGCGCGAGAATAAGGGTAAGGCTCAGGCAGCGAAGGAGCTTGAGCGGTACGCGGCTCAAAAGAAGAAGGAGGCCGAACAAAATGCTGCCGCGAAGAAGACGCCAGCTAAGAAGCCCGGGCGGCAAGTCCAGCGGGCGAAGGTCGATTTCAGAACTCTGGAGCCTCGGCTGGTGGACCCGCGCAACTTTGTGGTGGATGACGGCTTGGAAGTGACGGTTTGGGCGAGTTCGCCGATGCTGTATAATCCCACCAATATGGATGTGGATCAATATGGACGCATCTGGGTTGCGGAAGGGGCGAATTACCGTTGGGTAAAACAGCGCGAAGAAGGAGACAGGATCATGGTGCTGGAAGACACCGATGGCGACGGCAAGGCAGATTCGAGTCATGTTTTTTGGCAAGACGAGTCGCTGGCTTCTCCTTTGGGGATTGCGGTTTTCGGAAATCGCGTGGTGATTTCTCAACCTCCGCATTTGTTGGTTTTGACTGATGTGGATGGCGATGCGCGTTTCGATCCTGAGGTAGATCGTAAGGAAATTCTCCTTACGGGCTTCAACGCTCGTCAGCACGACCATTCCTTGCATGCGGTGGTTTCAGGGCCGGATGGGAAGTGGTACATCAATAATGGCAATTGCGGGGCCGTGTTCACTGATAATTCCGGCAAGAAGTTCTATGTGGGCGGGCCTTACTATCAGAGCGGTGGGGGTGATTGGCTTGTGGATACGATGAGCGTATCGGGCAAGCGAAGCGATGACGGCTACGTTTGGGCGGGCGGATTTACCGGTCGCATGAATCCGGATGGGACGGACTTGGAGATTATTGGTCACGGTTATCGCAACTCCTACGAGAATATCAACGACTCATTCGGCAATCTTTTCCAGAACGACAACGACGACCCTCCGGCTTGCCGCAACTCGTACGTAATGGAGTATGGAAGCGCCGGCTTCTTTTCGCGGGATGGAACTCGCTCTTGGCGGATCGAACGCCGCCCCGGGCAGAGTCATGGCTCCTCGCACTGGCGTCAGATGGATCCGGGCACTTTTGACGTGGGGGACATCTATGGAGGGGGATCTCCGACCGGGGTCACCATGTATGAGAATGGAGCCTTGGGTCAGGGCTATGTGGGGACTTACCTGTCTTGCGAAGCGGGAAAGAATGTGATTTTTGGATACAAGCCGAAAGCTAATGGAGCGGCCTTCGATATGGTGCGTCGAGACTTCATGACGAGTAACCCGGAAGGCAATTTTGCGGGATCGGATTTCGTTATTGCGAGAGATCGCTTGCCGCAGGAATTGAGAGAGGGCGTGGCTCCTGAGGACCAGGAGAAGACTAAGTTCTACGGCGAAGCGGATCCGGTTTTATTCCGTCCTGCTGATGTGATGGTAGGTGTGGACGGAGCGCTGTATGTAGCGGATTGGTTTGACGGCCGCGTTGGTGGGCATGGTACGACTGACGAGACTTGTTCGGGTACGATATACCGCATTGCTCCAAGAGGTTTTAAGCCTCAGGTGCCCGAGTTCGATCTGGGTACGGTGGAAGGCCAAATCGCGGCGCTCTCGAGTCCCGCCAACAACGTTCGTTTTCTCGGCTTCGAGGCTTTGAAGGAAGGCGGTTCGAAATCCCTGCCTGCTGTATTGGAATTGTTGGGACATTCTAATCGGTTTATCGCGGCTCGCGGAATTTGGCTGCTGCCTCACCTCGGTTCTAAAGGGCTCAAAGAGTGCGAGAAGCTTCTGAAGAGTAAGGATTGGGAGACGAGGTTGGTGGCCTATCGAGCTCTGCGCCGGGTGACGCCAGACATGTCTGGCTACGCGATGACGATGGCTAAGGATCCTTCTGAAGCCATACGGCGGGATGTGGCATTATCCTTGAGAGATATTGAGCCTCGCAAGATGGAGAAGGTGGTATCGCTTCTGGCTTCAAGATTTCAGCCTTCGAGCAAGAACGCCTTAGAAGCGATCGGGCTTGGCGTTACGAACCACGAGGAGGTCATTTGGTCCAATCTGCAAAAGAGAATGGGTAGGGGCGAGGCGACCGCTTGGAGCGAGCGTTTCGCTAAGCTGACTTGGAGGCTTGGTTCTAAAGAGGCGGTTCCTGCATTGATCGAAAGGGCGCGTAGCGAGATTTTGGCTATGGATACGCGAGCTTATGCGGTCGAGTCATTGGCGTGGATAGACGATCGATCGGCAGTGGATGCGTTGATGGATCTTGCCGAGGAAGATTCGGAGATCGGCAAGGTGGCTAAGGGTTGGCTGATCCGATTTGCGACGGGCGAGTGGGCGCACTATAACTTGAAGGAAGAGATTAAGAATCGGGGCATTTATGATCCTGACAGCATTGTGACTTCTGCGATCACGGTTCCCAAGCCGGCCGATCAGATGAATTATTCAGTCGAGGAGGTGATGAAGCTCTCCGGCGACGCTGGTCGCGGCAAGTTGACAGCTATGCGTTGCGTGATGTGTCACGAAATCAACGGCGAGGGACCTGATTACGGCCCTTCCTTGAAGGGTTGGGCGAAGACGCAATCTCAGGAGGCGTTGATTGCCGCAATTGTGGATCCTTCACGCGACATCGCTCATGGAATGACGGGGTATCGGGTTGGACTGAAGGCGGGCGGCGAGGTGCATGGACTGGTGCTTCAGCATGGCAATCCCACGGTCGTGCGCTCGGAAGACGACCTCTTGCGGCAGATGGCCAAATTGGATGATCGCATCCAACCGGTTGCGGAATTCCGGCGCAAACAGCCGGTTGATCGCTTCCATGTCCTCGCCCTCGCGGCGCGAAGATTTGAA
>JBCCZW010000065.1:0-11397 GCA_039186805.1 Verrucomicrobiota bacterium | reverse complement strand
CAAAAATTCACTGCGTTTCGATTTCTCATACCATCCGTGCCCCAACATCGCAAATGAGATAAACAATCCGCTCGGCGAAAAATAGACGCCCGAAAGGATCAAGGAGACGCCCCCGAGAGCGAGGAGGGAATAGGCGCTGAGACCTGAGAGTATGCCAAACATGCTCTTCGATTAACCCTTGTCAGGACCTCGCCACACGGGATCGGGACATTCTTGGATTCTGGAGAGCAGCTCGGCGCTTAGATCGAGCGGTCCCATGGTCCCGTTCCCCACGTTGAATTCGGCGTAGACTGCCGTCATTTGTCCCTTAGCCACAGGTTCGGAATCTCCATTTCCAAGTAGTTTCCGAAACCGGAAAAAATAGACCACTGATTTAATCTTGATCTGCCTAACGAAGAGTCTGCATTCGAAGGTGTCGCCAAACTTAAGGGGCCCTCGGTAATCGCAGCTCGCATTCACTCTCGGCCACCCCCAGAACATTGCTTTCTCCTGCTTCACTGGCGGAAAGCCCGCTTCGTTCAAAAACGCATGTTCGGTCGCTTCCATGTAACGGAAGAAATTCGAAAAATGGACAAGACCTGCCATGTCGGTTTCGTGGAATTCTACGCGTCGCTTCAGTGCAAATTCGTGCAACATGGCTCAATCAGGTCAGTTATCGGGTAAAAGACAAGCGGATGCTGCCGCTGAAAAGACCCTTTTCTTTCGGATAAAGCCTTTAGATTTCAGTCGCTGAGTCCGATAGTTGAAATCGAGTCAATCCGCACCACTATTCCGGAAGAATACGCATGAATACCATTCCTCCAGCAGCTCTCAAACAAGCCGCAAAAGAGCTACCGCCTTCTCCGCAGATCTTTGGAAAGCTCGGATCGCTCCTCAAGGATCCAGATACCGGCCTAGACGATATCACTGAACTTGTGAACACGGACTCCTCTCTCACCGCTTCCGTTCTTCGACTGAGCAACAGCGCCCTCTATTCATTGGGAACCCCCGTCGACACATTGGATGAAGCGATTAACCGGGTTGGCTTCCGAGAGCTCTTCAAACTCGTGGGCATGGCTGCGGCCTCCCAGATATTTTCCGATCAAAACCGTACCTACAACGTCTCCGGGGATTTGCTCTGGGAGAACTCCCTCGCTTGCGGACTAGCGATGGAGAAACTCGCTCAGATCATCGGCAAAGACGAGCAGGAAGCCTACACCGTCGGCTTGCTGCGCTCCATGGGCAAAATGGTTATCGATACCTGCGTTGCCGACGACGATCACTACCCTTGCTATGGAGATGATTCCCGGATGCCGATCGTCGAATGGGAGGAGTCGAATTTCGGGATCACCAATCCCGTCGTGAGTGGGTTTGTCCTTAAATCGTGGAATTTCTCCGACGACACCTGCTACACTATACAGTATCAATACTTCCCGGAAAAAGCGCCCAACAAGAATCCGATGATCTACATGCTCAACCTTGCGAATCGCATGGCTTCCGGGATCGGCAAAGGAATCTACTCGGAAACCCCTTATTGGAAACTCAATGAGGAAAGACTCAACGACGCCTGTATCAACTCCGACGACTACGACAACATCGTGGAACAGGTTAAGGAAAATTTGGAGAAGATCGTTTCCTCGATCTACCGAACGCAGAGTTAGCGTCTCGCCAATCATCTGCCGACAAAAAGGACGACCCGTATCGAGCCGTCCTTTCGAAAAATGGATCTGAGCTAAATTCAGCTTTCGGCTCGCGCGCGAGCATCAGCGATGATCGCCTCCTGGAGCGAGTCCAAGGTCTCTTTCGTTTTTGCCTTTGTCGCTTCGAGCGAGTCGGCGCCTTCTACCGCGTCTTTGCCGAAAAGGTAGAACTTGATCTTCGGTTCAGTACCGCTGCCCCGTACTCCATAGCGGTAACCATTTTCAAGATCGATAAAGTACAAGTCCTGCGAGGGAATCGTCTTACCGTCCGGATCAACTACGGTTTCCCGACCAAAGTCCGTGAATTTGGAAACCTTACTGCCCAGGAATTCAGTCGGCGGGCTGCTCCTGTAGGTCTCCAAGATGCGAGCGATCTTGGCCGCTCCTGCCGCCCCTTCGTAAACGATCTGACCCAGTTGCTCTAGAAAGTAGCCGTACTTCAGGTAAACTTCATCAAGATACTCCAGAGCTGTCTTTCCTTCGGCCTTCAAAGAAGCGGCGAGCTCGCAAAAGATCACGCTTGCCGCATTCGCGTCCTTGTCGCGAACCGTATCGTTCGGCAGGTAGCCGTAGCTTTCCTCGCCGCCGAAAACATAGTAGGTGCTGTACTTCTGCAAAAGGTCAGCCCGTTCGCGAATTCCGAGAGCATCGTAGTCCAGCGATTCGCCCGTTTCCGCCTCGTGCTTCGCTTTCGCTTCCTCTTCGTAAATCTTGAGCTTTTCTCCGATCCACTTGAATCCGGTAAGCGTATTCACGCATTTGATACCATTCCCTTCCGCGATCGCATCCTGGAGGGGCGATGTGACGAACGTCTTCACGAGAGCCACCGACTCGCTCCCTTCTGCCGGAATCCACCCCATCTCTTTGAACTTCGTTATGCGGTATTCCGCCATAATCGCTCCAATCTGATTACCGGTAAGCAGCTTCATCTTTCCGGAAGCGTCCTTCACGGCCACGCCCATGCGGTCCGCATCGGGGTCGGTCGCCATAAGCGCATCGCTGCCTTCCGCCTCGGCGAGCTCGATCGCCATTGTGAGGGCTTCGGAATTCTCGGGATTCGGAGACTTTACCGTGGGAAAGTTCGAATCGTGTTTCATCTGCGTCTCAACCGTGCGCGGACTAAGCCCGAGCTGTTGTAAGGCTGGCAATGTTGCAATCGCTCCCGTGCCATGAATCGGCGTAAAGACGACATCGAGGTCAGTCTTCGAGAAGACCTCCTTGTCGATCACAGTCTCCACCACTGCATCGTAATAAGCTAAATCGAGTTCTTCTCCGACGGTCGTGACTTTCTCCAGATCAATTTCGATGTAGTCGGCGAGTTCATCTAGGGAGATTTTGTTCACCTCATCGATAATGCCGCTATCGTTAGGCGGCACAACCTGACCGCCATCCGAGAAGTAAACTTTGTATCCATTATCATGTGGCGGGTTGTGGCTGGCGGTGATGACAATACCGCAAGTCGCGCCCTGCTGACGCACCGTGTAGCTTAACTGCGGCGTCGAACGCGGGCCTTCGAAAATGAATGCCTCTCCCCCCCTTTTCGCCCAGATGCTTGCGGCCAGCTCGCAGAAGAAGCGCGAGAAATGACGAACGTCATGCGCGATCACAAGCTTTGGAGCGGTATCGATGCCTTCCTTGGAGTGATAAGCAGCTGCATAGTTGAAAAGACCCAAAGTCGCTCGAGCGACGGTATACTCGTTAAGCATGTTAGAACCGACGCCTGGGTGGGCCGGAGAACCGCTCAGATCCATATCGCCCTTTTCTATCGACGTCGCCGCGATCCCGATAGTGCGACCCCGCATACCGCCTGTTCCGAAGGCAATTTGCCTATAGAAGCGATTGTTGAGCTCCTCCGTGTTTTTCGCTTCCACAAGTTCGACGATACTCTTGATCGACTCGCTGGATAGAAACGAGCCAGATAGCCACGTCTTGATGTTTGAAGCGGCGCTTGCGAGGAGATCTCCCCCAGTCGCCAAAGCTTCGACCTGCACAATAAGATCTTGGTTCATCGCTCCCCAGTTGTGGCTTCGCGCCTTTGGGAATCAACAACTTTTAGTCACTCAGAATCATTTAACCTAGTGATTAGATCGTAGAACAAACTCTGCTAACGGTGACCGTTTTCTCTTCTAATTAACAAAATTGTTCATTGCCGGAATTTCTAATTAGGTCATCTTCACGAGGCAAAAATTAGAACAATCTGCTAGATGCCGCAAAAACAGCCAGAAATCACTTACGTTATTGGACACAAGAATCCGGACGCCGACTCGATTTGCTCGGCGATCGCCTACGCCAATTTAAAGATACTCCAGGGTGAAAAGGGATACATCCCCGCTCGCTGTGGAAATACCAACGCGCGCATCGATACGATCCTTTCGAAGTTTAATCAGCCTACCCCTCTATTCGTCGGCGACGTCTCCCCCCGCGTAAGGGATATTGCAATACGCAATATAGTTAAAACGCACCAGAAAGCGACCATTTCGGAAGCGCTCGAATTGATCGATGAGCATGACGTTCGCGTCCTTCCCGTCACGGACGTCGACGGCGTGCTCAAAGGCTACGTATCTATTTTTCAGATGGGCGACTACTTTATTCCGAAATTTGCCGAGCCTCGATCCATGCGTCATGTGCACACGAGCATAAACGATGTGATCAAGGCGCTCAAGGGCGATGCGAAATACGTCCAGGAAGGAGACAGCCTCGAAGACATGTATGTGAAAATCGGAGCGATGGATATTCGCTCTTTCGGGAAGTTTACTGGTTCCGATGCGATCCCCGCGAACCAGACGATCGTAATCGTCGGCGACCGGTGGGACATACAGCAACGCTCCATCCAGATAGGCGTGCGTCTCCTCGTTGTAACGGGAAGTCTTGGCGTGGATCCTGAAGTCCTCGAGCTCGCCAAGGAAAAGGGTGTTTCCGTAATCGTCAGTCCGCACGACAGCGCCACCACCGCCTGGGCGATTCGTACCGCCTCCAGAATCGAAAATCTGATCGAATCGGACACCATATCCTTTCGGGCCAGCGAAAAGCTGACCAATGTGAAGCGCCGCATCGCAGCCTCCCCCGCTCAAGCCTTCATGGTGACCGACGAGGCAGGCAAGCTCCAGGGAATCTTCACCAAAACCGATGTCCTCAAGCCCATCAACACGAACCTGGTATTAGTTGATCATAATGAGATGACTCAAGCGGTGCCTGGTGCCCCAGAAGTCAACATCAAGGAGATTATCGACCATCACCGCCTGGGCCCAGTCGCGACTCAGCAACCTATCCTTTTCATTAACGAACCGGTTGGATCTACCTGTACGATCGTGGCCGAGATGTTTCGCCGCCAAGACATCAGTCCCACCTCTGAGATTGCCGGCATCATGATGAGCGGAATTATCTCCGACACGCTGAACCTTACCGGACCCACTTCCACCGAAAAGGACGCCCTCATTCTGTCGTGGCTTTCCAAGATAGCGGGGATCACCGCCGATTCCCTGGCTCAGGAGATTTTCAGCTCGGGATCCATTATCCTCAGTATGCCTCCGGGCGAAGTGATTCGAGCGGACCAAAAGTTCTACAACGAGAAGGATCTCAAATTTTCCGTGTCCCAAGTCGAAGAACTCGGCTTCAACAACTTTTGGAAACATGCAGAGCAACTCTGCGACGAGCTCGAACAATTTGTGGTATCGGAAGGCCTCAATTTTGCGTGCGTTCTCATCACGGATATCAATCGCCACAATTCGCTGCTCCTGACCAAGGGCGACGAAGAGTTCATAAAGGCCATTACTTACCCTGCGGTCGAGAAAGGCGTGATCTACGATTTGCAGGGAGTCGTCAGCCGCAAGAAACAGCTCATCCCCTACATAACCAGCATCCTAGGCGGAAACCAAATCTCGGAACCCGCGGTTGCTAACTAGAAGACGGGGTCTAAACGAGTTCGACCGTTTGCGGATCGGCGAGAACGAGGTCAGCGGACACTTGGTCTTCTCCGGCGGAAAAATCGATCCGGATGTGCTTTTTTACCCCCAGAGTTGAGATAAAAAGCTCATCGCCGCTGAGAACCGTCGGAATAGTCAACGTCGATTCATAGCCGAGATCGGCCAAGGTATTCTTGAAGGAACCGCCGAACATATTGGTCAATTCGCCACAGACGTCGGAAATGATCTCGAAATCCATCTCGTCCGCATCGAGCCCAGTGATTCGCTGCGCGGCATGCTCGGCGAACTCTGACTTCATATAGAGGTAAACCATACCATTGAGTTTCCCCACAAATCCAACCGATCCCACGTAGATTAAACTGGCGTCATCGGCCCCGAGACTGGGCACCTCCGGCTTTAATCCAGAGTAGTCGACAGACTCGCCCGGCTCGCACGACAAGCCCAGCATTGTGTCGAAAACGTCTTGAAGGGCGCGCGCGATTGTCGATTTCAGATCTTCTTCGGGGATATTTGGTAAGCTCATTTGATTGTGGGTGGGGCTCGGGTTGGCAATCGTCACATTTTCGCGTCACCTTAAGCCCAGAAGCGAATTACCTGGGTAACAAGGCCATAATAAGAGCCTTTTCAATATTTCTGCTGCTATTAGCGATAAAACGGTCATGCCTTATCCAGCGTTGACGTCTCGAAAGTTCCTGCAGCGTTTCACATTGAAGATACGTTATCCAGCCTCGGACCCCTAAGCCTTCTGATTTTCATTCAAACTTCAAATTATGAGCCTCACTCAGACCAAAGACTTCTACGAAACCGACAAAGCTGTCAGCGAATATCTCTTCTTTCACTACGGAGAACCGAACCAGTTCCTTTTCGACGGGATTGGCCCTCGAGACGCTTTGGATTTTCCCCGTCGATGTGGGGAGCTTGATTTAGGACTCGATATTAATCGCGCCCGGGCGCTCGACCTCGGCTGCGCAGTCGGACGCGCCGCATGCGAATTTAGCGCGAGATTCGACGAAGTGATCGCTATCGACTACGCCCACGCTTTGATAGAAGCCGCCAAGAGACTCGATGGAGACAACGCCATCGAGCTCGATGTTGCCGAGGAAGGCGATCTCGCCAAACGCGTTTCGATCACGCTCCCCTCCAACGCTCGAAAGGACCGCATCGAGTTTCAGCAAGGCGATGCCATGAATTTGCCGGCAGAACTCGGTCAGTTTGATTTCATATTGATGGCAAACCTGATCGATCGACTCCCTGATCCAAGGAGTTGCCTGGAAAAAATTGATTCATTTGTCGCCGAGAATGGGGTTGTCGCGATCACTTCGCCCTATACTTGGCTTGAAGAATATACGCCTCGCGAACTCTGGCTCGGCGGCTACGAAAGAGAGGGCCAGCGGATCAAAACCTCCGATACGCTGAAGGAAATACTGCTCCCGAAGTTCTCCTTGCTCCAAGAACGCAATATGCCATTTTTGATCCGCGAACACGACCGAAAGAATCAATTCAGCATCGCGCACGCCACCCTGTGGCAAAAACGCTGAGATCAACCGCTTCTCCACCGAATATGTCCGTCTCCTCAGTTCTCAAAGCAGCTATCGCAATCGCAACGTTAGTGGGGCTAGTCGCTTGCGGCGGCAACGACTCGCGAACCGGCCCGCTGGTCGTTGGGATGGAATTGGCTTACCCGCCCTTTGAAATGTCCGATAAGAACGACCAGCCGATAGGCATCTCCGTCGAGATCGCTAGAGCTCTCGGAGAGCATCTTGGTCGCCCGATAAAAATCGAAAACATTCCCTTCGACGGGCTGATCGCTTCTTTGCGGACTGGCAAAATCGACCTGATAATTTCGTCGATGACTGCAACTGAACAACGCGCGAAGACGATCGACTTTTCCGACCCTTACCTAGAAACAGGCCTTTGCCTTCTTGTATCCAAAGACTCTGACATTCAGGAAATAGGACAGCTAAACCAGCCCGGAAGGAAAGTAGCCGTCAAGAACGGGACGACAGGACACAACTATGCAGCGAACGAGATCACCGCTGCCGACGTCTTGCTGTTCGACAAAGAAAGCGAAGCGGTTCTCGAGGTTTCTCAGGGGAAGGTGGACGCCTTCATTTACGACCAAATGTCCACCTACAAAAACTGGACCAAAAGAGCCAATACCACGAGAGCAATCCTGAAGCCCTTCAAAAAGGAAAACTGGGCGGTCGGGATTAAGAAAGGCAATGAGGAATTGAGGCTGCAGGTGAACGAATTCCTTAGGACCTTCAAAGCACAGGGAGGATTCGAAAAGTTGGGCGACAAGTATCTCGCCGAGCAGAAAGAGGCTTTTGCCAAACTAGGTTACCCATTCTACTTCTAAGTCGAACCGGATGCTCTTCGCTCCCCAGGAAGATTCGAATCAAGACGAGAGCAAAAAGTCTCAGCTCTTGAGTTTTCTCCTGGCTGGACTCGCTTTCTCCCTCTTCACATATTTCGTATTCGCGGCCGCTGATTACCATTGGGATTGGTCCTCAATCTACGAATACAGACAGAAATTCGTCAACGGATGGCTTGCATCTCTGCTCGTCAGTTTGGCCGCGCTCTTCGTAAGTCTCTTGGTCGGAGCAGCGACCGTAATCATCCAAAAATCCAGATTTCTCCCCCTCAGATATTCCGCTACCATTTATGTCGAGCTGGTCCGCGGTACGCCTCTACTGGTTCAAATTCTCTTTTTATTCTACGTTGTCGCCGATTCCCTCGGATTGGATAACCGCTACGTTGTCGGCGTCGCCGCCCTCTCTCTCTTCAGCGGAGCTTACATTTCGGAGATTTTCCGTGGGGCTATCGAGAGTGTAGGAAAATCCCAACTGCAATCTGCGAAGGCGATTGGCCTCACGCATTACCAAACCTACCGCTACGTAATATTTCCTCAAGCTCTTCGGCGTAGTCTTCCCGCCCTCGCTGGGCAAATGGCGAATATCATCAAGGATTCTTCCCTGCTCTCGATCATCGCCATTCGAGAGTTCACGCTCAACGCTCGCGAAGTTTCCGCCCTTACTTTTAGTTCATTCGAATCCTATCTGCCTCTCGCCCTAGGATATTTGATTCTTACGCTCCCGATCATGCGAATGGCTCGCGTCATCGAAAAGCGGATACGCTTCGAAACATGAATATCGAACTGCAAGGTATCTCGAAGACATACGGTTCGGCCAGGGCGCTAGAAGGCTTAGATCTATCTATCGAAGACTCCAAATGCCTAGCCCTCATCGGTCCGTCAGGAGGCGGCAAGTCGACCACACTCAGATTGCTAGCCGGTATCGAAAAACCGACTACTGGAGAAATTCTTATAGATGGATCTTCTCTATCGAATGCCGACGAACATCTGCGCGAGTATCGCAAATCAATTGGAATTGTCTTTCAGGCATACAATCTGTTTCCCCACTACAGCGCTCTCGAGAACATTACTTTGCCCCTCACAAAAGTACACGGATACAGTGAAGAAGATTCGATCGAACGGGCAAGGGAGCTGCTTCGAAGATTCCACCTACTGGAACACGCGAATAAGAAACCCGCAGAGCTTTCGGGAGGACAGAATCAACGTGTCGCAATCGCCAGAGCTCTCGGTCACAAGCCCAAGCTGCTAATGCTGGATGAACCCACGAGCGCTCTGGATCCCGAGATGACAGCTGAGGTTTTGGAAGTCATTGAAGAGTTAGTCGAGGGGCAAAAGGACGTGATCATCGTGACCCACCAAATGGGATTCGCAAAGCGAGTTGCCGATCAAGTGGCGATAATTGCGGACGGTAAGGTTGCAGAAACGGGTCCGCCCAATCAAATATTCGAAAATCCAGAAAGCAATTTCACCCGTCGCTTCCTCAGTCGCGTCTTAAAGTACTGAGTCGATGTATGACCCGCTCAAAAGATTACGGTGAAACTAAAGGTCTTTGAAGTAGCTATCCAATAGAGAGATCCGCTTTTTCGGCTGACTATGTTTAGTACTCGATTCGCTTGCCTGCCGTTTTTGCGTTTTCTTTCGGGTTTTCGGTTTCGCCTTCGGAACGTCGGAGTCAATACCCTCCGCCTTCTTCAACACCCGCTTAGGCTTGGATTTCGGTATCGATGCAATATCGACCACTTTGCCCAGTTTTTCGACTTGTTCTTCGATTTCCGAAGCAGAACTCTCCAAGCGATCACCCTCTTGAAGAGCTTCCTCAATCTCTTCCGTTTCCACTTCCTCGATCGCCTCCGCAACCACATCTGCAGCAGGCTTCAACGGCATATCCTCCCCTTCTCCACCTTCTGTAACCTGTGGACTTTCCTCTATCGATTCAGGCTCTTCAGCAGGATCAGCAGCGCTGATCTCCGCTTCATTCAAAGTTTCTGCCGAACCGGCGTCGGAGAGCTCTGCGATCTCTTCCACCAGTGAACCCTCTGAGTCTTCCTCCAAAGATACCATCTCAGGCTCATCGACTAATCCAGCTGGGGCTTGCGCAGACTCAGTTTCTGATGATGAAACTTCCAGACCGCCAAGGTCTGGTCCCGTCTCTGCCTCATCAGACAATGAACTTTCGACTTCGCTTTCGATGACATCCACTGCCCCCTCCGAATGTAGATTTGACTGTTCCTCCTGATTTAAGTTGGGGTCTTTATTATCTGTGGATTCAGGCGAATCGGCTTCCGGAACTGCTTCAGAGATTTCTGCTAAACTCTCTCCTTCTCCCGTGAGCGCTTCCTCTTCGACCTCGATCGATTCTAGATTCTCAATTTCCAATTCCTTCGGTGCCTTTGGCTTTTCGTCTTCTAGACTCTTATTGCCCAAATCGCTTAGCTCAGTTCCAAGGTCCTGAGCCGGGGAATCGGGCTGAGCCTCAGGTTCTTCAGGAGCGCCTAAAGCAGCTTCAATACTCCCTTCTTGATTCAGTACGATCTCACTCAGTCCTTCCTGAGCGCTTTCCGCGTGTGTCGATTCTGCTGCCTCCGTTTCTTCGCTATTGGATTTGGTTTCTTCATTTGGCTCGGGAGGGACTTCAAAAGGCGTAGCCTCATTGGCAGCGCTCGCCAAATCGGCGTCTGGGCCATCATCCTGTATCTGAGGCTCAAATACAGGATCGCTTGCTGCAGGCGGAGACTCTAAAGGCTGCTCGCCTTCCGAAAATTCCACCTGTGATTCGGGGGGCTCTGGTACTTCGCCAGAGCGTTCGCAAAGCAATTTGCTGCGCCGTCTACGCTTTGCGATCTCATTTGAAAACGATCTGTCTGAAGAATCAGGATACATTCAAAAGCAGGTTGAATCTACATGAGGTTTCTCGCGTGTAAACCTCTCGATGCGAACGGTGTTTCAAAGAATTGTTAAACCCAAACCGCAGGAGAGGAATTTTTTGAACTATTAGCAAAAAGTATGAATGTCTGCTAGAGATGCGAGCTTCTCAGCGCAAACGCCGCGTTCCCAAAGATGGCCACTAAAATCAGCTTCCTTAACCTGAAAGGAGGGGTCGGAAAGACCTCGCTTATCGTTAATGTCGCCGCTTGCTTGGCCTACATGGGACGAAGAGTATTGGTCGTAGATTTCGACGCTCAGAGCAATGCGAGCATCTGGCTGATGCGTCTCGACAGATGGAACATTCTCAATCGCCAGCCCGAGAAATTCATCCTGAATCTATTTCAAGATGAAAATTCCTCTGTCTCCGATATGATTCAGCGTAATCCCGTCAAAGGCAGCGACGGCGAGCCATTGCTCAACGGACTCGATCTGATTCCGGCCAGCTTTAGACTGATGGATTTAGAGCAAGAGTTAGAGAATCCCAGCGAGGATCCAT
>JBCCZW010000064.1:0-11426 GCA_039186805.1 Verrucomicrobiota bacterium | reverse complement strand
TGGAGATCCAAGATTCCTCGGCGTGAGCCTGCGTAAGGACTTCTAACCTACGCGATTTTCGAATATCTTCTGGTTTGCCGGTCAGGGTAGTCTTGACCGGTTTTTGGGCGTGCGCTGAACATGAAATGGATCGGAGCGATGCGACTTCTGAGATAAGTCTAGTGGATGATTCGCGTCCTCTACTTCGTTTAGCCATTCATGGTCGGCAAGGGTGGAGATAGAGAGTTTGAGCTGGAGGAGTTTCTGGACGAATGGGGTCGCGAAGATGGTATTCAGATCTTTCACTCTAGCCGAGAGGCAGCCTTAAACCGTTTGAAACTCTTTGTTCCGGTCAGCGGGCTGGATTATCGGAGAAGCAGGAATTTCGATTATGGTCCCGAGAATCGGCGAAATGCGTCATTGCTTTCTCCTTACATTCGCAATGGTTTGATTTCGGAGAGGGAGCTTGTTTGCGCGGTATTGGCTCAGCATTCATTCTCGCAGGCTGAGAAGTTCCTGCAGGAGGTTTTTTGGCGTGTCTATTGGAAAGGGTATTTGGAAAACCGTCCCGCCTTGTGGGACCACTACACCGAAGACCTGGAGAACCTTGAAGAGGAGACGGGCTTGGGGGATGCTCTAATTTTAGCGGAGAGCGGAAAAACCGGTATTGAATGTTTCGATACTTGGACGAGAGAGCTTTTGGAAACGGGCTACCTTCATAACCACGCTCGCATGTGGTTCGCCAGTATTTGGATTTTCACTCTGAAGTTGCCTTGGCAATGGGGAGCCCGTTTTTTTATGCGTCATCTCCTGGATGGAGACCCTGCATCGAATACATTGAGTTGGCGTTGGGTGGCGGGTTTGCATACCAAGGGAAAGACTTACCTCGCTCGGCCGGACAATATCGCTCGGTACGCGGGTGGTCGCTTTAAAGCCGTTCGCGACTTAGCAAGGTCAGCGAACGCTCTAAGGGAGGATCGCGGTCCGGTGGAACCGGTTTACGAGAGATTGCCGGATCTTCCAAGCCGTTTGCCGCCCAATTCAGGATTGATATTGTTGGATGAGGACCTGAGGTGCTCGAATCTGCCTTGTTGCGATGGCGTTCCCGTCTTGGGGATGTATCCAGAAAAACACTATGAAAGAGCTGAGTGCTCAAGCAGCGTAAGAAATTTCCGCAAAGAGTGCTTGATGGATGCTCTCTTACGCCTGAGGGCTTCTGCTACGAACGGGGTTCGTTTTGAAGGGGAGGCGAGCGCTTCTCGCATTATCGAATGGGCAGACGGTAAAGGGCTCGAGAGGGTTTACCTCTCTCAACCGAAAGTAGGACCATGGGGCGACTTGTGGCGGCAGATTGGACCCGCTCTCGGGGAAAGAGGAATGGATATTCATTTCTTCCGCTTTTGGTGGGAGAACGAGTTGTACCCCTTAGCGACGGGCAGCTTCTTTAGATTGAAGTCTAAGCTGAAAGACGTGACAGCGAGGATGCTCGAGGAAGCTTAGAAGAGATTCACTGACGGAGCTTGGAGTTGATCACTGTGATGGGATAGACGATGAAGATGATGACGGAAGATAGAAGAGACTATCGTAAAATGGGGAAAGGCCAAAAACAAGGAAGGGCCCGAGCGCCCCGAATTGCACCCGGACCCTGTCATCATGGTATTAGAAGTTACACTTCTAAAAGTCTTGTCGGTCTCTGCATTCCATTCGATTTGCTCCATTCTGAAGGATTCGCCATATCGAGTGTTTACGTTGCCGCGGTGAAAGAGTTGATGGCGTGAATCATACAGCAATGAGTGAGCCGCTTCTACCCCGAGAGGGATAAAAAGCGCTCCGAGACGGATTTTTTGTGAGATCCTGGGTGAAGTTGGAAATGTACCTTTCTCTCCCGACGGGTTCAGAGAATCCATATTCTGAATACTGATTCCTCCATGCTAGCAGCATTTTTCAAGGTTTTGAGATAGGTTTTGGTCACTTGCTAGGCCACTTGGACAAATTACTCATGTCGCAGAAATCGGCTCACTTTGGCGAGGATTTCGTTTGTTTGTGTCACTTCGTTCGCAATATTTCAATATTGCTCGTTCCGTATTTTGTCCACGCGGCCTCGTCCATTCATTGAAAGGGTCTTTGCCGTTTACCCTTCTGTCTTCACTTTTCATCCAAGTCTTATGTTCTTAGGCGTCGCGTTTTATAGAATTGCAGGCCGGGGCGCCGACCCGGTGCCCTTCATTCGATTGGCAGTTCGCCGTCCCGCCCTGCCATCTTGCACCCTGAAATTTGCGACATAGCTGAGTATTCTGCCGTAGTGAGAAACTCGCTAAGCCAAGGAAAAAGGAGGGTGGATTGGAGAGGGGGCGAAAACGGTTCGTGAGGCCTTTGGGATTGTCATCTTAGGGAGATGCGGCAGAGTTGGGCCTAAATTTGAAGCAGCCCATTGAACCTGGCGAGCGGAGTCGCCGACTCCTCCGCTTAGTCGGCGGGTTGAAGCTCGCCTCGGCAGGCAAGCTAACTGCATTTCATTTATTATATCAAAGGAGGAAAGGCTTATATGGAAGAATCGTTCGAGTTGAATTCATGGGATATCCTATATAGCAGCTTATTGTCAGGCTCTATCAATATTGCCTATGCCATTGCCAGCGTCGCCCTGGCTTTAGTTCTATTTTGGTTTGTTGATCATTTCATTCTGAAATCAGTCAACTTTCTGGACGAAATCAAAAAGGGCAATGTGGCGGCGGGCTTATTCTCGGGTCTGATCATCTTGTCGGTCGCTTTGGTCGTGGGGATGTCCATGAGATAAGATGAGCAAACGTTCGATCATCGCTTGCTCTTTCGTACTGTTGTTTACGCTGTTCTTTCCGATATTGCTGCTTAGCAAGATAGCTAAGGTAGCTGTAGATCCAGAGGGAGGGGACTTTGACGACTTGTTTCGGAAGTACAGTCGGACCTACTTTGGGCGTTTAGATTGGCGGTACTTCAAGTCCCAAGCATTCGCGGAAAGCAGCCTGAATCCAAAGGCCAAGAGTCATGCAGGAGCTCTGGGACTGATGCAGCTGATGCCGGCGACTTACAATGAAGTGAGGACCAAGGTCAGCCTCTCGCGGGACCCTTACCATGTGGAGTCCAATATTCATGCCGGAATTTTGTATAATCTGCAGCAATACAATAAGTGGACTGAGAAACGTAGTTCGAAGGATCGCTTAGCGCTCATGTTTGCTTCTTACAACGCGGGCTTCGGAAACATCTATAGAGCTCAAAGACTGGAGCGTTCCAAGGGAAGACCGGCTGTAAAGTGGGTTGATATCCGCAAGTCTTTGCCTGAGGTCACTGGTAGGCATGCGAAAGATACTACGAAATATGTCGAAAAGATATTTTATATGAGGACTAGGCTATGAGGACGCCTTAAAGACGGGCGCGTTTGGTTTCGATTCGGCGATCCTAAGAATGAAATTCTGGCAAAAAGCAGTTATTTGCGTCGCGGCGACCGAAGTTCTGGGTAACGCCAGCGGTTTAGTCACCTTTCTTTCCATTGATGATTGGTATCGCCAGTTGGAGCGGCCAGCGGGAACGCCGCCGAACAGCGTCTTCGGACCGGTTTGGCTGACGCTTTACGCGATGATGGGCTATGCATTGGCTTTGGTTTGGGATCGTGTTAGTGATATTCACACTCGCAACCGGGCGATGCGATGGTTTGGCGTCCAATTTGCCTTAAACTTGGCTTGGACCCCAGCCTTTTTCGGTGTGCATCAAATCGGTTTGGCGATGCTTTGCATTCTTATGCTCTGGGGGGCGATTATCATTACGATCAACCTTTTTCTCAAGGTACGACGACCGGCGGCCTTTTTGTTGATTCCGTATCTGATTTGGGTGAGCTATGCCGCTTACTTGAATGCAGGTTTTTGGGCGTTGAATCGAGCTTGAGCGCGATCTGCTTGAGCCGAAGTTCTAGCTATTGGATTTTGGGTCGGCAGCCGGAAGCAGCCGCTCCGGTCGGAGTGAGCTTCATCAAGTTCGGGGCTGCCGAATGAAGCGACAGGTTTAGCGCAAGCTCCTCGGGTGAGACTTTGGAGTGGTGGCCCGTTTGCAGAGGTCGCCAGAACTCGAGTCTTTGCTTTCGGCTTGAATTTGTAGGCTGTAGACGGTCTCTAGGTGCTCTAAGATCTTTTCCTGTGGAGAACGATGATAAGAAAGCTCTGGACATCTATACCGCTCAGCGAAGCGCTTTAGTAGACTATGCGAAAAGCTTTCTGGGCGCTGGAGGGCAGTCTGAGGATGTTGTGCAGGAAGCTTGGTTGCGATTCAGCAGAGCGAATGCGGAGAAATCGATAGACGAGCCGGTAAGCTATCTTTTTCGTATCGTCCGCAATCTTTCGCTTAACCAATATCAAAAGCAAAAGCGCGATCCTGCTCTGGTGGATTTCCGTGACGCGGTGGGCCAGTTTTCCACTTTAGAGAAAGGTCCTGACCCGCGTGAAACAGCGACGGCCAGAGATGATTTGGAGCAGGTCCAGCGCATTCTTGAACAACTCCCCGAACGCGTTCGCATCGCTCTCGAAATGAAGCGTTTTGGCGGATTCAAGCTGCGGGAAATCGCCCTGCGTCTTGGGGTTTCCGTTACCACTGCTCATGAGTTAATCGCAGAAGGTCTCGCAGCCTGCCGGAAAGGTTTGAAGGAAAGAAAATGAGCTGCTCTGAAGATTTATCCGAAAAATACGACCTCCCTTTTGTTATATCTACAAGGGCCACAAGCCTCTTTCATTCTCCTAGGAAAAGACCCACGTGAACCCGTATCCAACAGACTTAGCGAAGGCAGCTGCCTATTGGCTGACAGCCTTGCAGGACGATCCTGAGAATTCCGAGATCGTAGGGGGCTTTCGCGTCTGGCTTGGAAAAAGCGCTGCGCATGCTGAGGCCTGGAATGAGATTTTGGATACATACGAAGTCTTGGGCGAAATTGGACCGAGCTTCCGCCGGAAATGGAGTTCGAGCGACCTAGTCCAGCCGAAGAGTAATCGTGGCCAGTGGATGCTTTTTTCCGCATTGGCGGCCTGTGTTGCGGTTTCATTCCTCCTTTTAATCAAGCCGTCCAACACGCCTGCTTTTGAGACGGAAATTGGCGAGACTCTTACGACCATTTTGTCCGATGGCTCTGAGATTACCCTAGCGCCTTTGACGACTTTGGATGTCGATTTCACTGATTCCGAGCGAAGCATTAGTCTGTCGAATGGAATCGCCTACTTTGATGTTACGACTGACAAGAGCCGTCCTTTTCGGGTGACTGCAGGATCCATTCGCGCTACCGCTTTGGGGACTGCCTTTGTGATTAGCGCCCGGGAAGAGAGTAGGGGAAGCGTCGCCGTCCATCATGGCAGGGTGGGGGTGGCCTTGGATGGAGCGGAGGATTACGCTGGGATTCTGGAGGATGGAGACAAGCTTAGCTTGGTTGGCGATGCGCAGTTTGCTCTATCGCGTGTTGCGGCGAATGACATTGGAGCTTGGACTAGGGGCCAGCTTATCGCGAACGGGCATACGTTTCAGGAAGTTATTGATTTCATCCAGCCTTACGTTTCGCAGAAAATTAGTTTGGGAGATCCTGATCTTGCCCAACGGCGAATCACCGGAGTTTACGATCTGAAAAATCCTCGTGAAGCCCTCGATGCAGTCGCAGCGGGACTCGGCGCTAATCTCGTATTTGTCTCTGAAGAAGAGATCTTGCTTACAAGGTAGAGTGGCGGTCTAGGGTTAGGTCGTATTCCAACGGTCTGGTATTACCGATCAGCACTGATTCGTGCGCGATATGATTTGTACATCAGTCTTCATCAGTGATCGGCGGTTTAAAAATCGCTTCGTGCCAAAAAGTTGAAAAAAGCTCCGAAAAAAAGGTTTCGGCATTTGTTTTCATGGTTGGGCCATAGTTACTGAGACTCAGTTTCGATTTCACGAAGGGCCTTCCTCCACTCCACAAACAAATTCCATGAACCTTTGCTTCTCTTTTATGAAATGGCGTTGTTGCTCGTCGCTGACGCTCAAGTCAACCGTGCTCGGCGTGCTCGCTGCAGGCGCTTCGGTCGTCGCCCAGCCGCGCGACTTCGATATTCCAAGTCAAAGGCTTGCTGATGCGCTCACGGTTTTTGGTGTACAGTCAGGCTTGCAGATAACGGTTGAGACGGAGCTCCTGAACGGTAAGCGCTCTTCGGGAATTAGCGGGAGTCAAGAGCCGGAAGATGCTCTTGAAGAATTGCTCGCAGGTACGAATCTAGAATACCGGATTCGCAATGAACGTACCGTAGTAATAACGGCTTTGCGTTCGGAGGTTATTCAACTCCAGGAGTTGGTCCTGACCGGAGAGTTAATCGAACGTAGTTTACAGGATACCCAAACTAGTTTCGCCGTGGTCACCGGTGAACAGTTGGAGGCAAATGGCAGAGAGGAGATTTCGGACATTTTTGAACGGACCGCAGGTGTGACCAGCGCCTTCGGCGGCGATCTTTTGGTGATTCGTGGTATCCCCGAGACAGGCATTGCCGGGACTGGTAAAACTATTACCGTTTCTGTGGATGGGGCTCGGTTGTCGGATTTGGGTGAGGGAGCCTCCATCCAGAGCACCTGGGACCTGCAACAGGTCGAGATTCTGCGTGGGCCACAGTCAACCCAAACGGGTCGCAACGCGCTGGCTGGGGCCGTGATCGTGCGTTCGAAAGACCCGGTTTACGAAAAGGAGTACAAGATGAGGACCGCTTATGGCAACTTTGATACCAAAGAGCTATCGGTGTTGGCGAACACCCCACTCGTTGATGACGTGCTGGCGTTCCGCCTAGCTGCGGACTGGTATGATTCGGATGGAACCGTCGATAATAGAACGCTCGGCACCACAAGCGAAATTACCCGTAAGATGTTTCGTGGGACGCTGCGTTACGATCCCACAGACGATTTTTCTGCCTTGCTCAAGGTCACTCTGAATGAGGACGACCTGCTGTCGGATACCGACCGCGCCAATGAAACCCTGATCCCCGACCAGCGGGTCTATAATACCGACGTGCTTGAAACCACCGAGAGTACCAGCGATGCCTACAACTTACGTTTGTTCTATGACCTTACGGACCGCATTGGATTCGAGAGCGAGACCAGCCAAACGGATTTTAGACGGGATGCCATCACTGACCCCGATTTTAGTCCAGCGGATACCGGCAATTCACCGGTGGCTGCCGACGCAGACGTGTTTGACCAAGAGTTCAAGCTCACCTACCAGTCTGAGAAGGTTAATGCGGTGACAGGCCTGTTTTACTCAGAAGGCAAAAGGGTGTCTGAACTGAGCGGGCTGTTCTTCGGTTTCCCGATAACCAACATTTCCGAAAATGAATTCGAGAACACGGCGTTATTTGGCGAATTCGAATACCAGTACACGCCTGAGATTCGACTTGTGGCCGGCGCGCGATACGATCGTGAAGAGCGGTCGACGGCTCTCATTCGGGAAAGTGGATTCCCTGGCGTGCCCAATTCAGAAACCAACCTCGAGTCTGACTATGACGCGTTTTTACCGAAACTGGGCGCCGTTTATGACCTCAATGAAAACCAGTCGCTCGGATTTACCATTCAGCAAGGATACCGTGCCGGTGGGACAGAGGTGAATAACGGACGGGGAGTGACGGTCGATTTCGACCCGGAATACACCACCAATTACGAGTTGTCCCTGCGATCGGCTTTTGACGAAGATCGTCTGATCGTGAACGCCAACCTCTTTAACACGCAGTGGAAAGATCAGCAGGTTCGGGTGCAATTGTCACCTGATCCCTTTGACAATCAGACCGAGAATGCAGGTAAATCTCGACTTTACGGCGGCGAACTTGAGGTCCAGTCCTTCGTTAACGATAGCTTCGAGTGGTTTGCTTCGATCGGCTACGTGGATACCAAGTTCGAGGAATTCGAGTCGCAGGGCGTGCAGTTTGCAGGCAACGAATTCCCCAACTCCGCAGATTGGACCGGCGCGGTAGGTGGCACCTATTTCTTTGCCAATGGCATTAATGCCGACTTCGAGCTGACTCACACCAGCGACGCTTTCAGCAACGTCCAGAACGACCCAGCATCGAAATCGGATAGCCGGACCCTGGTGAATGTCGGGGTTGGCTATGATGCTGGCGACTGGTTGTTGAGCGCCTATGTCCGCAATCTGTTCGATGAAGGCTACATCACGACACTCCGGACTCTAAATCGGAGCAGGGTAGGTCCGCCGCGCGAATTTGGCATCGTCTTTCAGATCAATTTTGATTGATGGACCCGCTAGTGGAGTTTTTCGGATTCATGTATAAAAATTTTGCGGTCTTGGGTGCAGTGGCGTTCGCTCACCTAGCACTCGCTCACGAAGCGGTGGAGGGTGAGGATCTCTACGTCCCGAAGGAACTGCGCGAGCGAGTGGCCGCTGCTGCCAAAGAAGCAGGGGATCGACTCGCTACCGGAATCCTGGCTCACGATGATGATGGCGATGGACGCGTGCCATTTAAGTTTGTTCTGAAGACGCTAATGAGCCGAGGCTTTGCTCAGCCTGGCGGTGGACCTATTCTCCGAGAGGAGGAAAGCGAAAACCAGACTAGCGAAAGTGGAACCGAAGAGGATGAAGAAGAGCGTCTCATGAAGGTTGTCCGTCAACGAGTAGCGGGATCCGATAGGCTTGTGGCTAGTCTGTTCAAGCCTGGCGAAGATGGATTGGTTGGCGTCGAGGAGTGCGTGGAGCTCTTCCGCCGAGCATTCTACCAGTTTGCGATAAATCGGCCCGCCAGCCTCGATGTTGATCGCGATGGCCAGCTCACACTGCAGGAATTTGCTACTGGCCACCCGATTCGCAAAGGCGAGGCAGTCGATGAGTCGGGTTATACCCAATCGCAGCGTGAGGCCTTCGCTGCCCAGGATACGAATGGCGACGGCAAGATTGGCAGTGAGGAGTGGGTCCATCCGGCGATCTATTTCGCAGGCAGTGAGATTTCCGAAGTTTTGGCGATTACCCTTCTATTCCATAGGCTCGATAGTGACGGCGATGGAACCGTATCTCAGAGCGAGCTGGTAGTTGCCTTGCCGGATTTTTACAGCTCACCCAAGAGTATTCCGATGAATGAATCCATCTATTGGATACGGAGTTTTCCTCGTAATGCATATCCCCAGTTGCGCGCAGCCCTTCTCTCCGCAGAATAAACCAAGAAGGTATTGCAATGTTCTGTTTCTTGTATGTTTGAATGAATCCTAGGCGATTCGAGATTCGCAACTGGATTGCCTCAAGTTTCGGAACCTGCTTTACTGACGAACGTGTCTTCTATTAATCGCGAAAAACGAGCAGGTCGTAAGTCAAGTTTTTGAAGAGGTTGTAGATTTGTTCTTTTAGCTCGAAACTTCCGGGGCTTCGATTTTCGTCTGAAGGTGGATGGCGGATTTAATCGCTACCTGCCAAGATGGAAGATTCGAACGAGAGAGCGGCTTTTTTTGAGGCGCACCGGCCGGCGCTGGTGCGTTACGCAGGCAGCTTTCTTTCGGATTCCTCGGTTGCGGAGGATGTTGTTCAAGAGGCCTGGCTGCGGTTTGACCGTTCGGTTCAGGGGCGAGTCCCGCAGGAACCGATCAGTTTCCTTTATAGGATTGTTCGCAATCTAGCGATCGATGCCGGTCGCCGTTCGCGGCGCGAGCAGGTGGTGATCGCTTCCAGCCTCAACAAATTGCTTGAAGAAGCGGCAGAACCTGAGGCTCGACCAGAGGCCGACCTGGTCGCTCGCGATGACCTCAAGCTCTTGAAAAAACTGCTCGAGGAACTGCCTGAGCCCACGCGCACGGCCTTACGAATGAAGCGATTGGGCAATAAGACGCTTCGAGAGATCGCGACTGAACTCGGGCTTTCGATTACCAGCACGCATCGCTTGATCGTAGATGGCATCGAGTTTTGCCGCGAGCGTATTTGGCCGGATGGAGATAAATAGAGAGCTATGAACTACTTTTTTGGAAAACTGCTCTTTGGGCAGCGTGTTTATCGACTAGAGAGGAATCTCTTAGGATGAAAACGTCGAATCTACAGCCGGACACGCCGTCGCGAAAAGCGGCCGAGTGGCTGCTCGCTATCCAGGAAGCTTCTGGTGACGCAGAACTTGCGGCGCGCTTCGACGCATGGCTGGCTGAGTCGCCTAAGCACATTGAGGCCTGGACTCAGGTGACCGAGGTCTATGGTCAAATGGGGAGCGGTGGCTTGGAAGAAGCGAACCAAGCGGTATCCGTTAAACGGAGACGTTCTCGTCGCATTATCCAGTTTGTTGCTCTTGGGGCTGCGGCTTGCATCGCGTTTCTCTCTTTACCCGGTGTCTTTTTGCGGATCGAGGCGGATCACGTGACGCCGACGGCTGAGGTGGAGAAAATAGTTCTCGAGGATAAGAGCCGCATCCACCTTGCGCCGGAGAGCGCTTTGAGCGCCGAATATAGCCCGGAAGAACGCAGTCTCGAGCTGATCAAAGGCCGCGCCTTCTTCGATGTTGTATCCGATGTAGAACGTCCTTTCTCGGTGACGGTGGCTGGTCTGACTGTGACAGCGATTGGCACCGCCTTTCATATTGACCGTGGCTCGGGCAAAACGAAGGTCGCTGTTTCTCACGGTCGGGTTCGACTCAGCGGCGGCTCGGAAGCTCTCGATGGTCTCGAACTCGGAGCGGGCGAGTATGTATCCGAAATTGAAGGACAGGTTGAGCAAGGGCAGATGGCAGTGAGAGAAATGGATGCTTGGATGGATGGTCGGGTCGTTGCGCGTGAGGAGACGCTACAGCGAATCGTTGCCCATCTGGAGCGCTACCATTCGGGTTCGATTGTCATCAGAGATGAGTCTTTGAAAATGCAGCGCGTGACGGGCGTCTTTAGTGTCGAGGATACTTTGGGTACTCTGCGAGCGGTCGCTGAGAGCTGCGGGGCGCAAGTCAAGCAGATTACCCCTTGGTTGCTGATTGTCGAAAAAGCGGAGTAGGGAAGGGGAATTGGGAGATTGCCTGTGTTTCGCTTTTGGAAGTGGGGTCCGCCATAGTTGATTGGGGCAAGTTTCGTTCTTGGTAGGGTCCGACCGCCGGGCGGACCGTGGAGCAATGATCAAACTTCAACGGCTCGCCCGGCGGTCGAGCCCTACCAAGAGGCTCGCGACATGAACGCTGGAGCGCGGCGAAGACGCCCGGCTCGTTAGGGAAAGAAAATAAAATCCGCTTTTTTTGGAAAAGTTGATTCGCGGTAGCGTGTCCTCACTGAGACTGAGACGGAATCTCAAGATTCGAACTCGGTCGCTCCCTTCTAAAAACGCAACTAGATGAATCATTTCATAGCTTATCGCCGATCAACTTTATCAAGGTATCTTCTCACACCGCTTTTTCGAGGAGCCTTAGCTGTCGCTTTACTAGCAGCCTCTGCCATAGCAGCTGAGACTGAGCCGACTGGCGAACCTATAAAAG
>JBCCZW010000063.1:0-11447 GCA_039186805.1 Verrucomicrobiota bacterium | reverse complement strand
CTTGGTGAACGGCGCCGGAGTCAATGCGGCTACGCCCTTCTTCGATGTGCCAGAGGATGAATTCGACCGGATCTTCGACGTTAACTTGAAGTCGGTGTTTTTGGGCTGTCAGGTTTTTGGAAAGTATATGGTAGAGCGAAATCGCGGATCGATTATCAATGTCGGATCGATGTCTGGACTAACGCCTTTATCGAGAGTTTTCACTTACTCGGCCACCAAGGCGGCAGTTCATAACTTGTCTAAGAACCTGTCCCGCGAGTGGGCCGAGAGCAATGTAAGGGTGAATACGATTGTACCAGGCTTTTTCCCAGCGGAACAGAACCGCAAAGTGCTGACGGAAGATCGTGTCGCTTCCATTATGCGTCATACGCCGATGAATAGGTTTGGCGATGCCGAGGAGCTGATTGGGGCAACGCTCTTGCTTGCTTCGGACGCGGCAGGTTCGTTCATTACAGGCACAGAGATGGTCGTCGATGGCGGCTACAATGCGATGTCCATATAGAATTTTGAATACAGAACTCCTCCGCCCGTAATGGCATTTATTCACGACGACTTTCTCCTCCAGAACGAACACGCTCGCGAGCTCTACCACAGTTACGCAAAGAACGAGCCGATTTGCGATTACCACTGTCATTTGCCTCCAGAGGACGTGGCCGCGAATCGCCGATTTTCGAATCTATACGAGATCTGGCTTGAAGGCGACCACTACAAGTGGAGAGCGATGCGGAGCAATGGGATAGCGGAAGAGCTTTGCACGGGCGATGCGGATCCCTATGACAAGTTTCTAGCCTGGTGCAGGACGGTCCCTCACACCTTGAGGAATCCTTTGTATCATTGGAGTCATTTAGAGTTAGCCCGCTATTTCGATATCGACGATCTTCTGATTTCAGAGGACACGGCGAAGGAGATTTGGGACAGAGCGAATGAGAAGCTGAAAGAAGACGCCTTGAGCGCTCACGGAATCTTAGCCGCCTTCGATGTGAGAGTGGTGGGAACTACAGACGATCCGACTGACACCTTGGAGCATCACGAAGCAATCGCAGGGCTTGGGCTCAAAACGAAGGTAGCTCCGACGTTCCGGC
Source organism: Verrucomicrobiota bacterium (assembly GCA_039186805.1). Taxonomy (GTDB): domain Bacteria; phylum Verrucomicrobiota; class Verrucomicrobiia; order Opitutales; family Opitutaceae; genus JBCCZW01. The sequence continues at coordinate 10,365 of JBCCZW010000063.1, read as the reverse complement.
CGGATAAGGGTCTAAAAGTCGATGAGCTCGATGTGTTTCAGCCTTGGGTAAATCTGTTAGCCGAGCGCGTCGGCGGTTCGATCGACGACTTCGATGATTTCATAACTGCTCTCAGCCATCGGCATGATTTCTTTCACGAAATGGGAGGACGTTTGTCTGATCATGGCTTGGAGAGGTGCTACTTTGCCGCAACGACCAAGGATGAAGTTGCGGGTATATTCGCCAGAGCGATGAAAGGGCAGCTTGCTAGCCCTGAGGAAAAAGAAAAGTTCGCCTTTTACGTGATGCGCGAGGTTGGCCGGTGGAATGCGGAAAAGGGTTGGACCATGCAATTGCACGTCGGCGTGATGAGGAATAACAATACTCGAAATTTCCGTAGTTTAGGGCCGGATACAGGCTTCGACTCGATGGGGGATTTCAGACAGCTTCGGCCGATGAGCAAATTCCTCGATTCGCTGGACCAAACGAATGAGTTGCCGAAGACGATTATCTACAGCATCAGCGACGCTGACGCTTATGGGGTGGCGACAATGCTCGGAAACTTCCAGGATGGGACGATTCCCGGCAAAATCCAGATGGGATCCGGCTGGTGGTTTCTCGATCAAAAGGATGCGATGGAAGCACAGATGAATGCGCTTTCCAATCTGGGATTGTTCTCTCGCTTCGTGGGTATGTTGACTGACTCGCGCAGTTTTCTTTCATATCCGAGGCACGAGTATTTCCGTCGCATACTCTGCAATCTAGTGGGTAAGGATATGGAGATGGGCGAGGTACCAAATGATATGAACCTGGCTGGCGACTTAGTGAAGCGCATTTGCTTTTCCAATGCGGACGAGTTCTTCGGTTTTTGACTGGTTGTATGCGTCGCATTTCGGGACGAACCTGGAATATTGACTCTGATGGCGGAACAATCCATCTAATTTAGTTACGCTCAGACTCTTTTAGCCTACAGCCAAACCCAAAACTTGATCGGATAGAAATGAATAAGATAATTGGTCTAACAGTACTTGGTTTCGCTGTATTGGCGTTTCAAGCCCAAGCGGCTCGCAAGGTTGTGCTCGATGCCCGAATCGAGGAAGCTATTGAAGAATTCTACGAAGAAACGAGCGCTGGCGAGAAGCTAGCGAAGAAGGCAGAAGGCATGTTGGTATTTCCTTCCGTGGCGAAGGCAGGCCTAGGCATGGGAGGCGAGTATGGAGAAGGCGCTTTGATCATCGATGGCGATATCAAGCAGTACTACAACGTGATTTCCGGTTCGATTGGATTTCAGATTGGCCTGCAAAGCCGTCGTCAGATCCTGCTCTTTATGGACAAGGATGCTCTAAAGAACTTTCGTGATAGCGAAGGTTGGGAAGCGGGCGTCGATGGCAGCGTGGCGATCGCGAATTTGGGCGCCGGGGGCGAAATAGATATGAAGACTCTCAATGAACCGGTGGTTGCCTTCGTGTTCGGAAATAAGGGCCTGATGTACAATCTCTCCTTGGAAGGCTCGAAATTCAACAAGATCGAGAAGAAGAAGTAGCAGATCGGGTGAGGGAATTCGAGTAGCAGGGCTCGCGTCAGATTTGCGGGCTTTTTGGGTTCCGCTTTTAGGACCGCTTCATTCGCGTTTCTACCACTTTTCTTTTAGCTTCGTTAGGCGTTCTTGGGAAGGGATGTGCTCTTGGCGAGCGGCGCGGCGGAACATGGCGATAGCGAGGGTTTTGTCGCGGTCTACGCCAGAGCCTTTTTCTAGAAGGAGGCCGTAGCTATATTGAGAGGAAGGGTCGCCGATCTCGGCGCCTTGCTTGTAATAGGCGGCTGCTAGGTCGTAGTCTCTTTTGACTATGTCGCCTTCGTAGTAGATTTCGGCGAGCATCTGGATCGCGGGAATGTATTCGTTTTTTGCTGACGATGAAAAGAGCTCGAGCGCTTTGGCGGAATCGGGGAGGGCATCGATGCCTTCCAGATAGATGCGACCTAGGGTGTATTGAGCTTCGGCGTCGCCGAGGGCGGCGGCTTCGGTGAACCAGTTGATGGCGCGTTCGGGGTTCTTCTTTACGCCGATTCCTTGGTAGAAGATGCGACCGAGATTGCGGAGGGCGGCGGGGTGCTTTTGCTCGGCGGAGCTGCGATACCAGATGAGAGCGGTGGAGATATCTTCTTCGACGCCCCAGCCGTTTTCGTAGCATTCGGCGAGGTGGTTTTGGGCAAGCGGCTCATCGAGATCGGCGGCTATGCCGAACCAGTGGGCGGCGGCGTCTCGTTCTTGGGGACCGCCGATGCCTTTGAGCATCATCGTGCCGATGATGGACATGGCTGGGTAGTGGTCGAGCTTGGCAGCAGACTCGAAGTAGGCGCGGGCGAGGTCGTCGTTGCGGAGTTCTTCAGGACCATAGTAGAGGATGTTGGCGAGATTGAAGAGGGCGATGGGGTAGTCGGGATTCAGTTTAATCGCTCTTTTGTAGGACAAGATCGCGCGGCCTGGTTGGGCAGCGACTTGATAGGCTCGGGCGAGCTGAGCGTGAAAGCGGGCTTCTTCGGGAAATTCGGCGATAGCTTCGCGGCAGGCTTTCACGGCGCTTGCGGTTTCCAGCAGATCATCACTTACCGCGGGAGAAACGGCCAGGAGGTCGCCTGGTATGGCGGATAACGGGTCGCATGGATGGACAAAGCGGGTGATCTCGAGCTTGGCGTCCATACCGACGTTGACGCGCCCATTGGAGATCGAGGCCTCGATATTATCGGCGTTGACTGAAAGGACCTCTCCTCGGGCAGCTTCGAGGACTCGGCCAGCGACGGTGGTTGAATAGGTAACCGTATCGCCAGTTTGGATACCGTTAGTCGATTGAAGTTCTACGGTGGCGCTCTGAGCGTCAGAGGCAATGACCTTACCGGTGACTTCGATCGCGTGGGAACTGAGCGTCGCTATGCTTGCGATGAGGAGGATAAAAAGAACGTTTTTGATCATGTAGGTATTGGGATTGGAAATTTGCTAGTCTTCTGGGCCGAGGAGCGGGCCGCTCCTTCGTACTTTGGGAATTTGGGGGCTAGGGACCTGGGCGAGCGAATTGTTCGGCTTGAGGAAGGAGCTGGGCGATGACTTTTTTGCAGCTGGATTCAAATTGCTTAGGAGCGATGAAAAAGGCCCGGGCGCGCTTGTCGGCGCTGGTGAAGGAGCCGATACGGACATCTTCGGAGTCCCAGAAGGCTTCGCTTTCATAGGGCATACCGCAGACGATATCTTCGGATCGATTGTCTCCAGGCTCTTCCCAGACGAGTCCGATAGCGATGGTTTGATCCGAGCCGGGGATGCCATAGAAGGCTTTTATGCCGTGCACCTTTTGCGTGGAGTCGAGGTCGAAGCCCCAGCCGTTTGTCGGGCGTGGATTATGGGTTTGGGTCAAGGCTCCCAGCTTCCTTGCGGATTGGGCGTCGGGGCCGCTGCCTTGACCGTTCCAAAGCCGTATGCCTGAAATTTGGGGAGGAAGGGTGATAGCGTTTTGGGCGAATTGGGTCGAGGTAGACGGTTGGGGTCCTTCCGGTTCGCTTTGGCCGAAAGGATCGAAGGTGAAGCTATCGGCTGGTTTAGAGGGCCGCGAGTAGGAGGAGGGGGACCATGAAGATGAGGAGGGCGCGGGTTTGTCGTAGATAACGACTTGGACTTCTGTAAGGAGTTCTATTTCGCTTCCGGCGGGAGGGTCTTGCGCTTGGATTGTGAATACCTGTTCGAAGCTGTCTGCCGCAGGGCCGGCGATGCGTCGCATTAGGATGCCGTTTTCTAGGAGCAATAGTTCGGCCTCGTTGGCGGACATTCCGACGAGATTGGGGAGGACGGCGGTTGCGATGTAATTGCCGAAGAGCTCGATGGAAATGGTGGCTCCTGTTTCTATTTCAACGCCTGGGCGGGGCGATTGGGTTTGGATGATGCCTGCAAGGTCGGCTGAGGGCGCGGGGTCGCCGAGCGATTCTCTAAGTTGTAGCCCTGCGGAGCTTGTGGTTTGCAGGGCGGATTCGTAATCGAGGCCGATAAGGTCTGGCGTAGTGGGTTTTGGGACGAAGGGGGCGTGTATCCACACTTTTACGAGGTCGCCTTCATTGAGTTGCAGACCGGGTTCGGGTTCCTGGCTAAGTACCTTGCCTTCGTCCTCTTCGCTTTGAGCTGGATCGGACATAGAGAGATCGATGACGAGGCCTTGCTCTTCGATCAGCTGAGCGGCTTGGCTTCTATCGAGCCCGACTAGTTCAGGGACGCGGGGGATGTGAATGTACTGATCGTAAAGCCAAATTGCGACAGTGGCGCCTTCTGCGATGCTTGCCCCCGCTCTTGGCTCCTGTTTTTGGATACGTTCGGAGAGATCAGCTGTGGGCGCGGGATCGCCGAGTTGGAGGGATAATTGGAATCCGTTTTCTTGGAGGATTCTTTCTGCCTCGTCGATGGAGAGGCCTTCCAAGTCTGGAGTCGTGGCGGAACCGACATAGTTGGTGTAGATTTCGAGTTCGATAGCGCCGCCCTTTTCGATGAGAGAGCCGAAGGGCGGATCTTGGTTGGAGATAGAGCCCTCTAGGCTGGGTTCGGGAGCAGGGGGACCGATGGCGATGAGCGGTATTAGCCCTTCGGATACGACTTGTTGCTCTGCTTGGTCGATGGTCTTGCCGACGAGCTGAGGGACAGCTTTGCCAGCAGCGTCCGCGAATCGCCCGGAGCAGTTAAGCGAACCTTCGTCGCGAAGTCTGGCCATGACCCACTGGCCGAGTTGGCAGTGGTCGAGCGAGTCAAGGTCCCGCTGGTGATTCCAGAGAAATTCTGAAGAGCTGAGACCTGCCGCGTGATCGGGTTTTGCGTTTTGGGTGATAATGCCCCCCGTGGTTTTCCCCTCGACGTAGCCCCATTCGTTGTAGCGGAGCTGAACGTTGGGGTCTCGATTGGCGGGCGGTTCGGCTTGACTGATCCAGTTGGCGATGAAAGCGGCAACGATCGGGTGGTTTGAAGGGACTTGATCGGGGTTGTCGGCGACTAAGGCTTCCTCGAGTTGTCGGTTTTGCGATGAGGTGCCGCCTTGAGAGCGAGCGGGTCCTTGACTGGTGGATACGGGAATGCGAATGCGTTCGACTGGGCGTTCGAGACGCTCTGGCTCTGGCGGACCAGGCGAATAGCCAGGGACGGGACTAGCGGCGACGGAGGCTTCTTGAGGGAGTGGGATACCGGGGAAGTCAGGTATCTGGTCTAGCGGATCTGAGTATTCAGGTTCTGAATATGATTCGGGTGGCGTTTGGGTGAGGCTCTCGGGAAATAGAGGTTCATCTTCGGAGATGGATTCAAGTTCGGCGATCGATTCGTTTTCTGGGAGATCGCTTCGTACGCGGGATTCGCCGATCTGAGTAGAGTCGAGTCCATATACAGTGATGAATTGAGCGTCGTTGATACCACCGATCACGCTGGGCGTAACCCTAACGACGTGGAGAATACCGAATAGGGCGTTTGGCGATCTTAGATGCCATCCTAATGATTGCTGGGGCGATCCGATGGGATGCATCGGATTGGGTAGCTGAATTTCGAAGTTGAAGTCTCCGTAGTAGGTTCCCGTAGGGCGCTCGAAGTTGCGGATAGCGGCAAGTTCTTTTTGAAACTTCAGCCTTCCTCGGTCGTCGAGCTCGGTTAGCTTGCTGAGGTTTTCCGATACTATGAAGCCGCGAACGAAACCAAGGCCAAGGTGCTTAATGACGCGTTCCCCTTCTTGTCCGAAAGTCGAGCTTGAGAGGGATACTTCGGCGGGGTGAAGTCTTTTATCCCGTCCCCAAGCGATTTCGCTCGGGTAGTCCATGGTAAGAGAGCCGCTCGCTCCCATGCTTTTCTTTTGGTTGTTCTGGTTGACGGTCCATTGCGCGTCGAATGAAGCGCTGGTTCCGCCGGCTGAATAATTCATTACGCCGACTTGCGGCTTATCGATTTTTTCTTCGACGGCGACGGTGCCCTGGAGTTTCAGAACGGGATCAACCAGGGTGAAACGACCGACCTCTTGATACTCGCCGAAGGATGTAAGCGTACCGAAAGCGCTGCTGCGGTCGGCTTCCAGGAAAGAGGCTTGCACAATATACTCGCCAGACTTCCAGGGAACGGCGGCGAAGGAATCCCATTCAAATTCGGTGAAGCCGCGATACATGGGGGAAATGGCGCCTTCTTCGGCGGCGTAGATCATGCGGCCTCCGTCTTTCTCGCCAGGCCAGTAGGGGGCGGTTTCTACTTCTTGGCCATCTGGGTCGATGAGCTTGTAGAAGAAGCGTTGGTCTTTGGGGAAGCCTTGGAAGAAGATAAAGAAAGGGTCTATGGTGAAAAGCTGGATCTCCTCGCGTACGCACTCGAGGTGAGCTTCGTAGAGATCGGGGTTGTCGCTGTAGTCGGCCCGCGTGGTGGTGACGAAGATAGAGCGGTCGCCGACCGATTTAAAGCGAATGGGCAAGACGAATTTTCTATTCGAGGGGATGAGCGTTTTGTCGTCCGCAGTTATGTTGAAGACGATTTCGCCGCTCTGCTTCGCGTCCGCTTGGCTTGTATTCGGAGAGCTGATATCGAAAGCGAGTTCGAGTTCGGAGCTCCAGTTTTCGGGAGTGAGCTCGATGCGCGTTTTATCGAAAGTGAGATTCTGTATGAAAGGGGGCTGGGTTTCCAATTCGAGGGTGAAGCCTTGGGCGCTTGCTTCGTTGCCCCAAAGAAGTATTTCGATATCCACTACAACCCCTTCTTCGGAACTGCTGAAAACGAGAGGTCTGGCTCGCCATTCCGGTTCGGAAATGTCTGGCTCCGTGAAGTTCGCGTCTTGGGGTTCGCTGAAATTAGGGATGGCAGTGCGGCTTCTTTCGAGGACTTCTTGATATTCGGGTGGGAGGCTGGGAAAGTTGGTAGAGGGTTCTTGGGACTGTAATGAGGAAATGAATACGAAAAAGAGGATGAGGATTAGAGGCAGGACGGTGGTAAGTATAGAGAATGGGGTGGTTGCCCGGTCGCTGGCCGCTATTTGGGTAGATGTAGGGCGATTGCTCATTTTGCGGCGCTGAGGTTGGCGACGTAGCTGAGCCAATCGATGTAGTGTTCGTCGATGGCGAAGATGTCGGCGTTGGCAGGGATCGCTTGGATATCGGCTTTCGCAGCGGCGGCGGCTGCTGCGATTTGGGACTGGGCGGCTTGCGGGTCGGACGACGCGTTTTGGGCGGCTTTGTCGATCTTTTGAGAGGCGGGAGGAATGCCGGCGGAGTTGCTTAGATTAGTCGCGATTATAGCCGCTTGTTGTTCGCGGGTGAGGGTGACGCCATTTTTTGCTTTGGGCGTGAGGAACATGGCGATGTCGGCGCCGTCGTTGGCCATGGCCGTTTTGAGGGTGGACATCTTACGATGCTTTTCCGAGCGAAGAATTGCCTGCTGGCGAGGGTCGTCGCTGGCGGCTCTAGCGACAGCGTGATCGTGCCAGCGTTGGTTGAGGTCGGCGAAGATTTTGGGCGCCGTATCCCGCATCCAGTTGATGGTTTCTTGGGCTATTTCCATCTGCTTTTCTTCACTTGCGTCTGGGAACTTCTCTTGGATAGCCGCCCATGGAGAGGTGAATTCGCCTTTGAGCTTCATCAGCGCCATGAGCTCTATATGAACCTCGTCGCCGGGCTTGAGAACCGGATCGGGGTCGTTGGGGTCCGGGTTTCTAATGAGCTCTAGAGCGTCTTTGTAGATCTGCCAGTGATAGCTTTCGTCGCGAGGCTCTTCACGTTTGCGGTCTTTGCGGGAGTTGTAGAGTTCGTTGCCCTTTGGGTGCCCCATTTCGTAGGCGTCGATGAGGCGGATGAAGTACTTGGTCTTGGATAAAGCGGCGGCGAGGTATTCCTTTTTATCTTCAGGATGTTGGTTAAGGTAGGCTTCGGTGTATTTGGGGCTGCCAAGGAAACCGAGGTAGCGTGCCATGTCGATAGCGAGGCCGTGACCACGGCTGGGATGAACGTCGACCCAGGCGACTCCTTTACCTTTGTCGGGCCAGAGGACTTTGCCGCTGTAGGCGGCGTTGTTGATGAACCACTCGGTGCCGCCTTCGGAATAGAATCGAGTCGGGTCCTTACTTTTGGATACAATGTCGGAGATGGCGTCTTTGAGTTCGGCGTCTTCCGTAATGAACTTATCGAAGGGCTGGATAAAGGCTTCGGAATCCATGGAGCTTTCATCGTCTTTGGAGCGGGCGAGGGGATAGCCGTTTTCTTCGAAGTATTGGAGTAGCTTTTCTTTGATGTTCTCTTGATGCTTTTTGTATTGAGCGTCCTTATCGTCACCTTCGAAGTGGTTGGGCTTCAGCATGAGGGTGAAGTCGATGTCGCCAAATATACCCTGGTACTCGGGGTTGCCTTTGGCGGCTCCGCCTTGGATGACGAGGACCATGTCTTCTCCGTGTCCGGATTCGTCGAGAAATCTAGCGAGAAGCGTATTGATCTTGTCGATACGAATGGCGTCGATTTTCTCGGCGACCGCCATCACGCGATCATACTCGGGGTTGTTTTGGCGGGGATCTTCGTCTGACTTTGCTTTTCTCTTTTTCTCTAGAGCGGCTTCGATGCTGGATTTGAGAACGCTGCGCATGGCGTCGATGTCGTTGGAGCGACGCAGGAGAACGTTGGGCATATTGAGGTTTACCCAAGGATCATCACTGACCATGGCTTCGAGGTCTTCCAAAGTGTGACTGCCAAGAACGAGACGAGTGCGTAGTTCAGCTCGGGCGTATTCGTCGAAGAGATCGCGAGTGCCTTGTACGGCTTGGTCGACTGCGGCGCTGCGTATGCGTTGACGGATACGCGAGTCTCCGGCTTGCCAACTTAGCTTTTGCACATCCTCGAGCGCCCAACGAAAAGCGCTGGATGCTTGCATGCCGACTAGCAAGAAGCCGTTTACGGTGTCGAGGCGGGATTTGTATGCTGCGTACTCGGTGTCCAAGTCAACGAGCGCTCGTTGGTATTTGGCGTAGTCCTCGCGGAGCTTCTTCATGGCGGCATCGCCATTGCTCGACTCTACGATTTCGTCCAGACGCCTTTTGCGTTCGGCAGGCGACAGATCTATCAGCTCATCATTGTCGAATAAATCCCGGACGGTATTGCTGATGCTGGAGCGTTCTTCTCCTTCAGGAGTATCGACTAGAAGCTGACCTCTAAGAGCCGCTCGGGCTCGGTCGGCTGCTTCGAGGGCATTCTGGTATTTGGCATGCTGGGCGGCGGACTCTGTGCGGTTGGCGACGAAGTTGGCGATAGCGACCGTTTGGAGTTGCTTGCGAAGGTCGCTGCCTAGGTCCCAGAGTTCGCCGACGATCGCTTCGTAGTCGCTGCCTTGGGCGTATCCAGCTTTTTGGTACCAGTGCTTGTTGGCGGCTTCGGCGATTTCTTCAGCGAGTTTGGATTTCGTCACGTCCACAGCGGTACCCGTTACAAGATTGAGCACGCCCTGCTGACTGCAGACCCGAGTCCAAGGAACGAATGTATCCATGAATCGCGATTGTAGGGTGGTTTCGGCAGCTTCTTTGAGAAGATCGCTTTGGTAGCGAGCGAGCCACTTCGGATCGAAGTGGGAGAGCATGCGCTCGTGCATGTAGGTGGAGAACTTTGAAGTGACGACGGTGGTGATGGCTTGGTTGAGCAAGGCTTCCCAGGCGACGACTGCTTGATTGGAAACCGCCTTGATGCGGAGTTCGGCTTCGAGCTCTCTATAGTCTGCAGGTTGTTTAATGCCTAAGTTGTTGCGGCGGATGTTCTCAAGTTCTTCCAGTTTCTTGGTTTGAAGCACGGCGGCCGCGTAGTTTGCAGTATAGACCATGTATTGCAGCTTGAGGAAGCCCTGCCGCGTGGAGAGCATAGCGAAGCGCGCTTCTTCTTGTCTTTGGGTTTCGCTGAAGACCACTTCGCCCTCGAAGCGCTGATTGCGTCCGCGTTTTTTATCCAGCATCGAGTTGTAGCGTTTGATACGCTGCCAGTGTTGGTGCTGTATATTGTAGTCGGCGATGTTCCACTCGACGCAGGTTTGGCTTAAAAGAATATATCTGGCGTGAGCTTCGCGATCTGAGAGGCGAAGGCGTTCGAGCGAAAACTGGGCTTTGGCAAGCGAGTTAAGGAGCTCATCTGCGGCGTTGATCTGGGAATCCAGAGTAGCCATGTACTGTTTCTGGCTTTGGTAGGAGGAAGTGAATTGGCCGACGAAGTTCCTCCACATGTTGGGGATTTTGAAGAGGACATCGGAAGGCTCGTTGAGAGTGGATAAAGCTCCGAGCTTAATGTCCGCGACGGAAGCTTCGGCGTAGGGGTTGGAGACTTCTTTACCTTGGGCGGCCAATATACGATCTCGAGCGTTTTGGCGCGCTCCCCATAGAGCAG
>JBCCZW010000062.1:0-11464 GCA_039186805.1 Verrucomicrobiota bacterium | reverse complement strand
CCAAGCTCTTGCACGTCGCCCATATAAGGTACTCCTCGGAAAACTTCTCCGGCTTATTCGTCGTCACACCATTCTGATATTCCAAAGCGCTCACGATAGCGAAGATCGCGCAGCTGGGTCGCAAGCCTTGCGATCGAATAGATAAACCCATATCGATGTATTTTTTTCGAAGGTCGATTCCTTCCTCCTCGAGCTGCGGCTCCATTCCAAACTTAGAACGATACGCAAAGCCTGATTGAGACTGGCTTCGAGATCCTGAACTGACGGCCGGCTTCTGATTCCCTCGCATCGATGAACGCAAGACGATCTTGCTCTTTTCTTTAAGCGCGGCTTCTCTTGCCGCAGCTGCTTGAGGATCGTATCCATACTTCAGTTGCAGCTCAGGCGATAATTGATCGAGTGGGATCTGAGCAATTCCTTTGGAATGCCTTACCAGCAAAGAACTCGCGCTCACCGAGCTGACAATCACGCGATGATAAGTCTGGTTCCCAACTTGAAGGTGCTCATAGCTATCCGCAGCCCAGACGCGATTCGAACATAAACCCCAAGCCAAGATTACAAGGCTGCAACGAACCGCTTTCAAAAGACTGGACTTTCCAAGTTTCCCCATAATTTCTCCTCTATCGTCAGCTATCGCCTTATCTGAAACAAACCCGCGCTAAACGCCTAGGACAACGCGCCAACCAAAGAAAACACGTCTCCGCGGGGAGACGTGCCTTCTGTCGCTATTCTGGTAAAATTAATAGTGAGAGAACTTTAAGCGCCGGTACCTAGAAAACGGACAACGGGCGGCTAATATTCCCTCAGTTGTCCCAACCGTCCTTAAACGCTTCGTCGATATTCGATGCCGGCATGCTCGGAACCGTTCCACGACTCGGAGCTGAAAAGTCCTGAAACTGCGTTTGAGACGCAGCGGGAGTTTGCTGTCTCGCAGGAGCTGCGAATACATCGTCATTAGCGGAAGCTACCGATGAGGTCGCAACCGTAGCCGCAGACGTCTTTCCATTGGCGCCATTGACGATTTGAACAAGGTCGCCAATAGCTGTTTGCAATGTATCGCTTTGATCGAGGAGCACCTTCGAAGAGGATGCGGTCTCTTCCGCGCCTGCCGCATTACGTTGCGTGACACTGTCCATTTGCGTAATTGAATTCTGGATAAGACCAACGCCCTTGTTTTGCTCGTCGGATGCATCGGAGATCTGAGCTACGAGCTCGTCCATCTTCTGAGTGTGTTCCACGATGGTTTGCAAATTCTCCGCCACGCGCTCATTGAGCTCCACGCCGCGTTCGCTCTTCTGCACCGAGTTTTCTATCTTCTCCGCGGTAACGGAAGCCGCTTCCGCAGAGCGGTGAGCCAAGCTCCGTACCTCATCCGCAACTACAGCAAACCCCGCTCCTGACTCGCCGGCGCGGGCCGCTTCAACAGCCGCATTCAATGCAAGTATATTGGTCTGAAAGGCGATCTCATCAATCGTCTTGATGATATTGGCAATATTGTCGGAAGACTCCTTAATATCGCGCATCGCAACCACCATGTCTTGCATGGAAGCCGCGCCGGACTCGGCCGCGAAACGAGCTTCCTTGGCGAGCGTCTTAGCGCTCTCCGCGTTTTGAGCATTCTTCTCGGTCATCGCATTTACTTCTTCGAGCGAAGAACTCGTTTCTTCGATAGCAGCCGCTTGCTCGGACGCGTCGCGAGCTAAAGACTCGCTGTTAGAAGAAACTTGCTGCGATGCGTTAAAGGTCTCGCGGGCGCTTTGCTCAAGGCGTCCTACGATATCGTGGATATTCTTAGTAAGGCCGCGAACGATGACCCATGAAAAGCCGGACCCAACCGCCAAACCGATTAAGCTTATGATCACAACCGACCACTGACTGACAGCTTGTACCGATGTCGCTTCATCTTGGAGCTTAGCTTGGCTTGAAGCAACCGCCTCCTTTATCGTCTCCATCTCTTTGCTAAACTTCTTACCGACAGGATAAATCCTCTCTTCGTTGATCTTGTTGATATCCGCTACTGTAGTCCCGAGAACTGCGAGGCTATCCGCATAGTTCGCCGCGACGCTGGTACTTGTCTTCAGGGCAGCTTCCTTCGCTTCATCCTTTAGAGACTCGTCGAAATCGACATTCATCTTGTAGTCATCCATCAGGCTGGAGAGCTTAGACCGCAGCTCTGCAGTCATTACCTTAGCTTCGTCAATGTCTACTTGCTCAAAAGTGTTCTTGAATCGATTCACTGCAGACTCGGCTTCGAACATGCTCTGCAGCGCAGCAGAAGTCGCAAACGCTCCAGCAATATCCCCCTTCGATTGGTCGGCAGAAAGCAGCTCCTTAAGTTGCTCCTTTATCTCGGCGCCGCCTGGGGTGATTTCGTTGTCGAAAATACGTTTCTCGTCCGCCCGGAGAGCCACGACTTCCTTGAAGGCATCATTATAATCCGCCATCATGGCCCGAGTCGACTCGAGCAGCGAGCGCGTCGCCGCATCCGCCTCATTCTCGACAGCGGCGGCAAATTCCTCAGTCAGCTGCGTATTCAATTTCTTATGCTCGGCAATCTTCGCAACTTCCGGCTTATTGATGTACTCGCCGATATTCGACCGCATCTGCAGGGCGATGATCTCCATTTTCGAAGCGGCATTGCCCTTTTCAACGCTGACGGAATAACCTCCGAAAGACTTGTTCAGATTATTTACCGACCATACGGATACGCCGGCAAGAATCACGAAAAAGGCCAGGACCATCGCGACGGTGAGGCCTATCTTTTTAGCTAGTGAGAATGTGGTCATGGTGGGACTGGGTTGGCAATCTCTGCGGAGTAACTAAGGACTGAGATGCAGGTTGCAGGTCGTTGCTATATTCGAATTAATGGGTTTGGTTTATTAAAAGAAGAGAAACCTAGGACTGTTGCGCGACCGGCGGCTTCTTCTCGACGAAAGTGAATTTGAAGGGAACGCGCAGCTTCGATTTGACTGCCTTGCCACCGACTTTGGCCGGTTCGAATAACCAAGTCTTCGCAGCCTCAAGAGACGGTCGCTCAAGCTCTACATGGGTTGATTTTTTAATCGAGGCGTGAACCACTCGTCCTCGTTGATCAAGGACCAGATCTACGCTCACCATGCCTTTAAAGGCAGAATCATGAAACTGCTCGGGTAGCTGCGGCATGACCGTCGACTTGATTACCGGCATCGCATCCCACTTCGTATAGACATCCACGCGATTTGGGTGAGCCGAAGCCCATTCCTTAACCGCAGATCGGGTCTCCTTGTCGAAAGCCTTTCTTTCTATCTCGAACTTCTCGCCAGCCGCATTTTTTATCGTCACTTTGTCATCAAAAATTTTGAAGATGCTGCCCTCGTAAGATTCGCCAGTAGACAAAGTAAATGTCTCTCCGCTGGCTGGCTCTGCCCAAGCAATGCTCGAAAGGGCAGCGATCAATAAGCTGGGGATCTTGAAATTCATAATTTTTTTCCGACAAACTGGCCAAATCATGACCAAGAAATTTGTTCGGGTGTATGAATCGGCCCTATTTTCGTTCACTTGAGCCCACAAGTGCTTGAAGAACGCCTATTTGAAGATAATCCCGATTCCAAAAGCCCTCAACTAAGCTATTATACTGAATGCCCATCTAGGGGTTAATCCCATTATATAGACTTATTGAGACTTGTATCGCATTTAAAATGGCGAAAGTACCCCATAAGACGTCAATTACCCTGTTGCCGCCTAGGGACTGCATCCCTGCCGTAAACAAGGAGACCACAAGTTGAGAGGGGATATCCCACCTAGAGAGATTCCGACGAACAGTTGTTGTATTCGCCTAAAACTGACGCTCTCAGAACCCGATGACCGACCACAATCAAAAGAGGATAATGGGCGTGATTATATTAAGAATTCGAGGATGCCTTTCAGTATAAGGCATCCTCAATCAAGATCGACCATCGATGCGTACTCAGGATCGTAAAGTCTCTTATAGATTCTCAAGGCCTGCTTATCGGTTAAGCTTGCCAAGTAGTCGCGAGCTAAAATCCAAGGCCCTTCCTCATCTGTCGTCGCGTCGAAATACCCCAGCACCACGTCCGGAATCACCTGCGAAGCGCCGGCATTATCCGAGAGATGGCTCTCCTCAATCGACTTGAAGATCGCCTCCAAAATCCGGTCGCCCTTGTATTCGGTTTGCTGAAGCGGGAGCGAGCGGAAGATCAAATCTACCGCCACCTTCTTATAGAACTTTGCCTGACTCTTTACCTCGCCATCGATTTTGAGGCGATACTTATACCGGTTCGACAGCGGGGTCATTTCATTCTCGGTTTCCACCAATTGGCAGGCAGAGATAAAATCTCCAATCTTCCTCGCGAAGATGGCTTCAATCTTGTCTCTTCGAATATCCGCCAAGAAACGATCGAAATGCCCCTGCATCTCCGCATCTAGGCCTTTCCGCTCGGCCCATCTCTCCAAACGTTCAACAGTCAGGAAGCCCGCCTTCACTCCATCTACCACATCGTTGATACAGTAGGCCGTGTCGTCCGACCAATCCATGATCTGACATTCGATCGACGAGAGATTCCTGAAGGCCCCCGCTTTTTGATTTCCCTGAAGCGTATCCACTCCCGCATGAACGAAGTCGCGATAAGGAAGTTGAAAGTCGTAAAGGAAATGGTTTCGAGGATTCTCCAACTCGGAGTGAGTGTTCTTATATTTCAGAACGCTGTCGGCAAAAGCCCGCGTCGGCGCCATTCCCTGTTGCCCGCTTCTCGATTCGTAGAGCGTATCGGTGATCAGCCGCAACGTCTGAGCATTTCCTTCGAAACCCCCATACGCTTGAAATATACGATGCAACGTTCGCTCCCCCCCGTGTCCAAAGGGAGGATGCCCGAGATCATGGCTGAGGCAACAAGCCTCCACCAGATCCGCATCAATAAAGTAGTCGTCGTTCAAATACTCGCTCTTATAGGCCAAGGCATTGCATATCGAACGCCCGATCTGCGCTACTTCGATCGAATGCGTCAGTCGCGTCCTATAGAAGTCGTATTCCCCCGACAAATACACCTGCGTTTTGCTCTGCAGCTTCCGGAAAGCCGACGAATGTATAATCCGATCCCGATCAATCTGAAATGGCGTCCGATAGTCCTGGGGGCGATTCCCGCCAAGCAAGGGCTCCTTGTCAAAATCGTTATAAAAAGAATTGGCTGCCATCGCGTACAAAAGAGCTGCGTTAAAAATGTCGAACTAAGGAGGGAATAAAACACCTAGATTCCGATTCACATACATCAATGAAATAACCTTACCCATCGAAACCTAAGAGTACTAACTATGAAAACGCTTTCTCAATCAATCCTAGTCCTAATCGCAAGCAGCCTATTATGGGGCGCAAGCGCTTCGGCAAAGCCCGGCAAAGTAGAAGCCCAAACACCTAAAGTCATAGCCATGTACTTCTATGCCGACTGGTGCGCCGCTTGCAAAGCGCTCGATCCCAAATTTTCGAAAGCGCGCGAAAAATTCGACAAGGACGCATTTCTTTACGCCAAAATGGACGTCACTAATCTCGCGACCAGCCACCAATCCGGTCTGCTTGCGGCTGGCCTCGGGCTGAAGGATCTTTTCGACAAGACGGGTGTAAAGACGGGCTTCGTCTACCTCGTCAATCCTGAGACCAACGAAGTCGTCGATACCATTAAACGCTCCGCGAGCGCCGACGTCATGGCCGGCAAAATAAAAACCGCCCTAGGCTCCTAATCGAATTTCGAAAGAGCGTGGCAACAAACCCACGCGACCACCAAAAAAAGGACGGCCCAAGCCGTCCTTTTCCTTTTTTAGAATCATAGCGGCAGACGCCAGCTCGACGACCGCTGGTCAAGAATTAGAAGCCTTAGCCAAAGTTCCTCTTCAAAAACTCCAGGTCCAATTCTGGATAGAGGACGAACTTATCGAGCAGAGCCTTCACCCGGCTCTTCGCTTCTACCTTAACCTCCTCGGCCAATACATACTTCACCTTGCTGGGTTTGCCTGCATTTTTGCCCTTGGTGAGGATCGCCGCAGTGGTGCTTGAAAGGATAAGCTTAAAGATTGCCGCGATCTCTTTCATTTCCTCAACGCCCATACCAAGCGAAGTCACCGCCGGCGTTCCGACTCGCAGTCCGCTCGTATAATGCGGGCCATTGGGATCGAAAGGCAGCGAATTACGATTGAGCGTAACCCCGCATTCGCGAACCGCCGCCTCCGCTTGGCGGCCATTAAGACCAAAGCTAGTGACATCAATCAGCATCAAATGATTGTCCGTACCACCCGTCGCGATCGAAAGCCCCTCGTCGGTCATCGCCTGAGCCAAAGCCCGCGAATTCTCCACCACCTTGGCCGCGTAGGCCTTGAACTCCGGCTGGTTCGCTTCCTTAAAGGCCACCGCTTTGGCGGCCATTACATGAGGCAAAGGACCTCCAATAACCAGAGGACAACCCTTGTCCACGTACGCGGCAAATTCCTTCTTGCAGAGTATCACGCCACCGCGAGGACCGCGCAAAGTCTTGTGAGTCGTCGTGGTTAAAATATCCGCGAATGCGACGGGATTATAATCGCCTTCAAATACGTCTCCTGCGACCAAGCCCGCAAAGTGGGCCATGTCCACCATCAGAACCGCGCCTACCTTGTCGGCGATTTCGCGCATGCGGCGGAAGTCCATCTTTCGAGGGTAAGCGCTATAGCCTGCCAAAAGAACGAGCGGCTTGATCTCCTCCGCCTGTTTCTCCAGCTCATCGTAATCCAGCAAGCCCGTCTCTTTGCTCACCGAGTAATTGTAAGCATCGAAAAACTGAGCGGATACGTTGAAGCGATAGCCATGGGTCAAATGACCGCCGGAGTAGTAATCAAGACCGAGCATGCGCTGGTTGCCCATCGCATGGCGAACCGCGTTCCAATCCTCGCGACTCATCTTGGAGGGATTCATCTCGCCCAGCTCTTCCATCTTCGGTTCGCCGATCTTCGCCTGCAAGATCGCCCAAAACGCAATCATGTTCGCGTCCGCGCCAGAGTGCGGCTGTACATAGGCGTGATCGACGTCGAAAAGCTCGCAGGCCTGCTTCGCCGCCTCTGTCTCGATATCGTCGATGTTATCGCAGCCCGCGTAGTAGCGAGATCCAGCGAAGCCCTCCGCATACTTGTCGGTCAGCAAATTGCCCATCGCGGCTTGGGTGTTGAGGGAAGTAAAGTTCTCGCTCGCGATCAGCTTGAGGTTGTTGCGTTGGTCCTCCAGCTCCTTGACCACTGAAGCAGCAATGGGAGCATTGACCGCAGCCACTTGCTGCAAATTGCAAAGGTAGCTTAAGAAAGCAGGATTGGCGTCCTCCGCCGAAACGGAAGAGAGATACTCCGATACAGGGGATGTAATGATTGTAGACATGATTGAAGCTTCTATCTGATTTTAAAAGTTCTACCCAGGCGAACGATAGAACGAAGAAGCTTCCCGGCGGTCAATCCCACCCTTGTCGCCAGTCGCGAATATCGCCCAGATGACAAACTTCCGAGCAAGAGAAAGTCAACACAAGAGACACCCTAGACGAAACGAAAACAGCCCCTCGGAATAAGGGGCCATTCTCGTATTCTAAATGAAACAAACTACAACTCTACCCCAAACGAGAGCGACGCCTGGCGGCCTTGAACTCGAACCAAAGTGAGCGGCTCGTTGGTAAAGAAGTCTCTTCTCGAAGGAACTGGATCGCCGTCATCCAGCACGTTTCTGATATTCAGGTTCACAGTGTAGCGACGATCGCCAAGCCACTCGGCGTTTCCGCGATAACCAAAGGAGAGATCGAGAAACTTCTCCTCTTCGCCGTAAAGCAAAACGCTCGTGTCAGGTACCGTCGCGCCATTGACAATCTGAGGCCTGAAACCGATGGCGGGGGCCTCGCGCCAACGGTAGCCGCCGCCTACCCGGAAGCCCTTGAACTTACCCTCAGTAAATCGATACATGAAGTTCATGTTCCAACGGTTCTGACGGACGAAGTCATTGGGACGACCCTCGTACGCCTGCATCACCGGAATACTGGAATTGCCGTTGTAGACGTTTTGAATCCAGCGTTCCCTCATTGAAATGCGGTCCAAATCCGACCCCCAAGCGCCGCCGCGATAGAGTTGATTATTCGTCTGAGTCGAACGTCCTGCTCCGTTGCCGTCGGGAATCTGATCCCAGGTAAAATAATCAAGGCCTGCCGGGAGACCATCGTTAGGATCGAGATCTTGACCATCCATATCCCAACCATTCGCGAAATCGACATCGGGATCGCTAATATTCCGCCCTTGGTCAGCTAACCAGCCCGGATTGGGCAGGTTCGTTTTTCCGACCAAGCCTGGAATGCGACCCTCGACAAAACGAGTCGTAGGCAGATCCATAATCGCCTCAAGCTGTTCCGCCAAATCTATCCACTGAGTCGCGATATTTGTCTGTACTACCTCTTGCTCGTTCCAAGTGAAACGAATATCCAAATTCTCGATCGGCTTCCAGTTGATCTGAATTTCCTTACCCTCAGCCGACGAATCCGCCGACATCGCATAAGGATCGCCGAAGTTGAAGAAATTCTTCGCATCCCAGCCTGCTCCCGACTCGAAAGGCCAGATTTTGCTCGGATCCGCCGCGACGTCTTCCAGCGGCCAGTTAGGAAAGTGCGCGCGCCAATCGGCTTCGCTTTCCACCAAATCTACGATATCGCGGGCCACCGGCCGCATCGCGAAACGGAAGCGACGAAAAGGCAGAAGCAAGTTTGTCGGCCCCGCAATCGTCTCATACTCGTTGTAGCGCAGGCTAAACTTGCCCTCGAAGAGACCAAGGCGAACGCCGACATCCTCACCCTCGCCTTCTTCTCCCTTTTGGAAAGATCCATCCGGATTCAAGGCCGAGAGATTCGGCTGGAAAGTATCCGACTCGCTGTAAGAAAAGGACAGGGAAGATCCCAGCGGAAGATCCAGACCCTTGGTCGGATGAATCACAATCCCCTTCAAAGTGGTGTCGCCGCTTTGCTCTTCTTCGGGATCAAAATCTTCGAAAGTGAACTGAGAGAAATGCGGGATGTATCCGACAGAACCGGCGTCAACTCCGCCAACCAACACGGAAGGTTCCAGTTCTTCACCCGAATTCAAAGTATCAGTGCGAAGGCCATAGGTGAGCACTACGCGCCCGCCGAAAAGAAAACCATTGTAAGCAAACTGCTCCGTCTCCAACTGTTGCTTAGACCCGTTGGTGTTGCGTCCCGTGATCAAGCGCTCGCCATTGTCGCCAATCGCGGCATTCGAAGGGTCGATATCGAAGATGCGGCCAGTCGCATCGGTAATCGACCAAACGCTTCCTGGAAGGTAGTCCACTTCCGGGATGATTGAACCGGTACCATCCGTACTCACGTAGCTACGCGTACTAATGAGCTCGCCCGCAACAGCCGCTCCAGTGAAATCGACGAATCCTTCCGGTACTTGGTAGCGGAATTCCTGATCCATGGTCTGAGTTTCAAGCTCCGAAATCAAACCGGCGAAACGATGAGAACCAAGCATCTCAATCCAACGATTATCCGAATCCTCGAAGTTCAATTCGTAAGACAGGGAAGCGCGCCACTCTTCGCGATCGCGAAAGCCTTCAACCCATTGGCTGTTCCCTTGGAAATAGATGCGTCCGAAATTGGGATTCTCCCCGCCATTGGGAAGATACGCATTCGGATCTACCTTTGCCGTCACACTCGAGTTGAAGAACATCGACTGAGAGGCGAAGTCTGTATAGTCCTCCCTCTGAAACGCCCCTTCAAAGTGAAGATTCCTCAAAATCTCTTGGTTGAAGAAGACGTTGAAGATCGTCGAGCGGTCGTCTTCCCAGTCCGTATTAAACATGGTATTCACATCGGTGGGATAGTAGTCGTCATTCACCAAAGTGATACCGTCGGTGCTCTTGTTGGTCTGATCGACAAGGTCACCCCATTCAGCTTCATCCAAGCTGTTTACCGAGACGGAATTCGCCCAGTTCATAGCAGGAACGCCTGAGGTCGAATCGCCGATGAGCACGAAATCTCCAGATCCAGTGTTGAAGATCGCTTGACCGCTTGCCAGCGGACGCCCACCCGAAATCCAAGCAGCATCGTTCTCGAAACGATGCATGTCGCCGTACACGCCGGCACCACCGCCCAAGGTGCCTCCTTCGAACCAACCGGTAATTTCATCGAATGGCAAATTCTTCGCGGGACGACGACTCTCGATATTAATATTCTCGAGATGTACAGACAACGAAGTCTTCTCCGTAGGCCTATACATCGCGGCGATGTATTTGCGAGTCGAATACTCCTCGCCAAAGTCCGCATCCCAATGTCTTTCATCGTCCACCAAAGCCGCGAAGAAAGCCAATTTGTCCTCCACCAAAACCTTGTTCACATTGAATTCGAATCTCTTAGAGCCGAATGTATCGAATTTGATTTCGAACTCTCCCGAATCCCTGAAGAGAGCGCGGCGCAAGGTCGAATTGATCGCTCCCGCAGGACTTCCTGTACCGAAGAGGATCGCATTTGGTCCCGAAGAAATGGATACACGACTTAAATTGTAGTTGTCTTGACTCGCATAGGTCGCGAAAAAGTCCCGCGAACGAGTCCCTGCGGACAAGCCTCGAATGCGCATCTGGCTATTGTCATTCGTCTGCTTCGCTCCTCCGAAATCAGGCGTATACTCGTCCTGATTCTCGACATTCAAGGAATAGATAGCCGCCTCTTCGATCGAATCCATTCCAAAGTCATCCATGAACTCCAAAGTCATCACCTCTACCTGAGAGGCTACATCGTTGAGGTTCGTTCTCAAGCGACTCGCAGCAAGCGTTTCGGTTGGAGCCCAACCTTGGTCATCCGCCTGGATTAAAAACGGCGATAATTCGAACACTTCATCTTCCTCTTCGGAAGCATCTTGGGCAGAAGCTAGTGGGATTGCAACTGCGGCGGCAGCAGACAAACATGCAAGCGTTTGCCTCCTGTAGGTTATTACGGAAAACATACGTTTCATCTAATATAGTTAGAGTTTGAGTAATGAGGTTGGCCCAAACACTTGGGGATCAAATGCGGGGCGTAATGCTGGTTATGGGTAAAAATAGAAACGCGAAAAAACGCTCCTATGCGTAGGTGTTTGATCAGGGGGCAAGCATTCCAGCTCTAGGGGTATACCAACTTCGAAATCTCGTTTCGCTTGCCGAAACGCATCTCGATTGAATATGGGGATTTTTATCGACAAATACGCTCAACAACACAAAACCATGAATGTGTAAGTCGTTACACCAATGGATAGCCCCCCAAAACGCCCTACTCTAAAAACTGTCGCTAAACTCGCCGGCGTTTCCGAAGCCACCGCAAGCCGCGCCCTGAGCAACCACCCTCGCCATTCAAAAAAAACCTGCGAGCGGATCCAGAAGATTGCTCAGGAAATTGGATACACCAGACACCCATTTATATCGGTCATGAGCGCCGAT
>JBCCZW010000061.1:0-11514 GCA_039186805.1 Verrucomicrobiota bacterium | reverse complement strand
TTGATTTCCGCTTCTCCTTGGGCGCCAATGAGGACTACTTCATCGCCCGAATTTACCTCCCCCCGAACGTGAGAAATATCGACAATGGCTTGGTCCATGGTGACGCGACCGAGGATGGGGCATCGTTGTCCATTTATTAGGACTTCACCTCGATTTGAAACAGTGAGGGGAAGACCGTCTCCGTAACCGGCGCAGATAATCGAAATCCGGCTGTCTTTGGAGAGTGTCTTGGTGCGTCCGTAGCTGACGTCGGCACCTGCAGGAAGCTCCTTAACGATGCCGACTCTGGTTTTGAAGCTAAAGATGGGGTCGATGGGGACTCCGGCGAAAATAGAGCGGGGATAGGGAGAGATTCCAAATTGAAACAGGCCGACGCGGACGGCGTTGTAAGAGCTATCTGGAGAGAAACTGTTGATGCCTGCAGAGTTGTCGGCATGGATGAGGAGTTCTTCGTTTTGGAGCCAAGTCTGGCTTTTTAGGGTATCCATGAAGCGGGTACGCTGAAGACGAGTGTACTCTAGGTCTTGGTTGGCGCTGGCAAAGTGGGTATAGATTCCGTCGATTTGCAGGTGGTTCGCCGCTTTCACCGCTTCAAATAGCTCTTGGGCATACTCATGCCAGATACCGAGGCGTCCCATCCCGGTATCCACCTTAAGATGAACCTTGAGAGATTGGTTTCTTTCGGCGGCAAGCGACTCGAGACGTCCGATCTCATCGATTGTGGAGATGGTTGGGATAAGATCGTATTCAAAAAGAAATGGAGCTTCGTCAGCGAGTGTGGCTCCAAGTATAAGAATGGGCCAACCGGAACCAATTTCTCGGATGGTCGCGGCCTCGGAGATATTCGCGACTGCGAACATGTCGATTCCCGCGTGCATCAGACGCGCGACCGTTTGCTGCATTCCGTGGCCGTAGGCATCTGCTTTAACCACCGCTATGTATTTAATACGTTGGGGAAGGGCGGCTTTAATCGAGCCGAGATTGCGTTCTAAGGCGGCGAGGTCTATCTCAGCCCAGCAACGCAAAGGAAGTTGGGAATGACTGCTCATTGCTCGCTAGCTGCCTGGGTAGTGAACTTTGGGGCCCATTTTTTGTATTCGGATGGGCGGAGGGAAAGGGGGGCGGGAGAGTCTGTAAGGCGGCTTATTTTTTGCGGGATTGCCTTGGAAAAGACTGATTCGGGGTGGTAGTCGATTTTTTGGAGCGTCACATGGGTTTGGGTCCAGGAGGGAAACTGGGGGAAGGTGTAGATCGCGCCGGGAATGCTCTCGAGATCGGCGTTTTCTATGATCGATAGCAAGGGTTGACTGGGTTCGGTTTCGTGGCTGTTTGCAAGGCGACTGCTATCCAATGCGTTCCAGGAGCTGCGGCGGGCGTCGGTGATAAGCAAGTAGTCGGCGGGCGCGTTTGGGAGTGTTTCGACTAGTTGGGATCCTAAGCTCAGCGAGTCGTAGCAGAAGATCTGGGCGTCGGGAATGATCTGGGCTCCTTTCCAAGCCCGGATCGCCATTACGACCGTTCTTATGCCGAGCATGGAGCCGGGGCCTTCGCAGTAGATGATCGATTGAATTGAGGAGAGTCCGAAAGATTGGCGAAGAAGGAGTTCCTTTACCGAGATGAAGATTGATTGGCTAGCCTCAGTTTCGCTGGCGATGTAGTCGAGGCATTCAGGATTTGTTTTGATTCCGACGAAGCAACGTTTCGAAGACGCGTCTAAAATCAAGATGGGATATTGCGGCTGAGTTTCGCCCATGGGTGGAGAGAGCAGATTTTGACGCAGGGGCTCAATTACAATTTTACCGAAAGATGCGTGCTGGAATGGGCCTTTGGCGGGAGTTTATGAATCTTGCGGTAATTTGGGCGAGTTTGCCCCCTTATAAGTTGACCGGGAGGAAAAAGGGCCTCTAGTGTGCGCGGTTTTTCGAATTTGATAACTAAAAGTCACTGAATCGCGCCGTGAAAATCGACCTACAAGACGTCACTGAAACTCGCAAGACTCTAGCGGTAACGCTCGATGCAAATGAAGTAGCTGCCGAGGAGAAGAGCCTACTCAGCCAATTCTCAAATATGGCGAAGATCCCAGGCTTCCGCCCCGGCAAGGCTCCCGTTTCATTGATCAAGAAGCGCTATGCTAAGGAAGTGGCGGGGGAATTGAAGCAAAGGGTGATGGCGAAGGCCTACAAGGACGGTTCTGAGGAGGCGAAAGTCGAATTGATCAATGTTGTCGAGGTTGAGGAAGGCGAAATTGCTACTGGCCAGGATGCAAAGGTTACATTCACCATCGATATTCGTCCCGACTTCGAAATCGTGGATTACAAGGGTTTGGAGCTTGAGGGACTTTCGGAAGAAGTTTCCGAAAAGGAAGTTGATGACACGATCGACAACCTCCGCAAGGAGAAGGCTGAGTTTCAAACTGCTGAACGCGCCGCTGAGAACGGCGACTACGTGAAGTTTTCTCACGAGGGCACGATTGATGGGCAGGCGATTTCAGAAATCGTCGAAGACAAGCCTGTTTATGCGAAGATGCCGCAGACCTGGGAAGAGTGCGGGACAGACCAAGGACTGATTCCTGGGCTTGCCCAGAATTTGGAAGGTTTGGCGACGGGCGATAAGAAGGATGTGGAAGTTGAATTCCCGGCTGATTTCACGGTGGAAGCGCTTCAAGGCAAGAAGGCGGTTTATGCCGTTGAGGTTCTCGAGGTGCGCGAGCGTAAGCTTCCTGAATTGGATGAGAAGTTCCTCGAAGCGCAAGGCGTCAAAAGCCTGGACGATTTTAAGGAGCAAGTGATGGGTTACCTTAAGCAGCAGAAGAACCAGCAGCGTCGAGCAGACCTGCGGCGTCAAGTGGGCGAAGCGCTGGCAGGTAAGGTTGAGTTCCACCTTCCAGAAAGTTTGGTGGACCAAGAGACGGAAAATACGATGCGTCAGGTTGTGATGGACAATGTGCGGCGTGGGATCCAGCAGGAGCAACTGGAAGGCGCTAAGGACGAAATCCACGAAGGCGCTAAGAAGACTGCGGCGGAGCGCGTAAAGCTTCAATTAATCCTGTCTCAAATCGCAGAGAAGGAGAGCATTGAGGTGGGAGACCAAGATTTTAGCCAATATGTGATGTCCGAAGCATATCAAAGCGGTCAAAAGCCCGATCAGATCGTTAAGGAGCTGAAGAAAGACCAAAATAGGATTCGTTCAGTTCAACAATCTTTGCTTTTCGATAAGACACTTGAATTCCTGGTGACCGAAGCTAAGGTTTTGGACGCTGTGGCCAAAGAAGGCTGAGCGAATTGAAGTTTCCTTAACCCAGTTTATAAGTGAGTTACTACGTACCCAACGTTTTAGAAAATACAGGCCGCGGTGAACGCGTGATGGATTTGTACAGCCGTTTGCTGAAGGATCGCATCATTTTCATCGGGACTCCAATTAACGACCAAGTGGCCAATATTGTAATCGGCCAATTGCTGTTTCTCCAGATGGAGGATCCCAAGAAGGATATCGCGATCTACATCAACTCCCCAGGCGGTGTAGTGACTGGCGGTATGGCGATTTATGATACGATTAACCATCTCTCTTGCGAGGTAGCTACATATTGCGTCGGAATGGCGGCGAGCATGGGGACGATATTGTTAGCAGCGGGTACGAAGGGTAAGCGGCACGCGCTTCCCAACAGTCGTATCATGATTCACCCGCCATCTGGCGGAGCTTCCGGGCAGGCGGCGGATATTACCATCCAAGCCAAGGAGATTATTCGTTGGAGGGAAACTCTTAACGAAGTGCTTTCTAAGCATACGGGTCAAGAGATCGATAAGATCAAGAAAGACTCGGACCGAGACTTTTACATGAGCGCCTTGCAGGCGAAAGAGTACGGAATCGTGGATCATGTGACCGAAACTCGCGACGAAGCGCTCGCGAAGAACGAAGGTAAATAGGAGAGTAGCGAATGGCAAAATCGTCTCGCATGACCCTCTGTTCCTTTTGCGGCAAGTCGCAGTCGGAAGTTAGGAAGATGATCGCCGGCCCCGGCGTGTACATCTGCGACGCGTGCGTTTCGGTTTGCAAGACGATCATCGATCGCGAGCTTGGGGGTGAGGAAGTAGAAACGCCGGCAGTGGCCGAAGGCCAGCCTGACTTCAACCTGATCAAACCGGCTGAGATCAAGTCGGTTTTAGATGATTTCGTGATTGGTCAGGACCATGCGAAGAAAGTCCTATCTGTTGCGGTTTACAATCACTACAAGCGTCTGAGTTTCGAAGATAACGCGGAGTCCAAGTTAATGGGTGGCGGCGATTTCGATGACGTTGAGGTGGAAAAGAGCAATATCCTATTGGTCGGTCCCACTGGTTCGGGCAAGACCCTCTTAGCTCGTTCCATGGCCCGTATCCTGGACGTTCCTTTTGCCATCGCTGACGCGACGACTTTAACGGAAGCGGGTTATGTTGGCGATGATGTGGAGAACATCGTACTTCGTTTGCTTCAGGCGGCGAATTACGACGCGAAGCGCACGGAATGCGGGATCATTTACGTAGACGAAATCGATAAGATCGGACGCAAGACCGAAAATGTTTCGATCACTCGCGACGTTTCTGGCGAAGGCGTTCAGCAGGCCCTTCTAAAGATACTTGAAGGAACGGTTTGCAATGTGCCGCCCCAAGGCGGTCGCAAGCACCCGAACCAAGAGTATATTCAAGTAGACACCTCTAAGATACTCTTCATTTGCGGGGGGGCTTTCGTGGGATTGGAGAGTATTATTCGCAAGCGTTCAGGCGGCGTTTCTCTAGGATTCGGCGCTGATGTTGAGGAAGAATTGAAGGGCGAGGAAGTCATGAAGAGCGTGGCTCCTGAGGATTTGGTTAAGTTTGGGATGATTCCTGAATTTATCGGTCGATTGCCCGTGGTTTCTGTCCTCGACCAGCTGACGGAAGACGATTTGGAGAAAATTCTCCTCGATACGAAGAACTCCATGGTAAAGCAGTACTCGAAGCTTTTTGCTATGGATGGCGTCAAGTTGAAGATCACCAAAGATGCGATTCGGGCGATTGCTGAAAAAGCCGTTGCCTTGAAGACGGGCGCTCGCGCGCTGCGGTCGATTCTTGAGAATTTGACCTTGGACGTGATGTACGACGTGCCGACTCGCGAGGACATTGAGGAGGTCGTTATAGACAGGGCAGCCGTCGAAGGTCGGCGAAGGCCTCAATTCAAGAAAGCTTCGAAGCAGAAGAAGGACGCAGCGTAGTTACTTTTTAACGACGTCGCTTCTTTCGGAAACCGCATTTGGATAACGCGATCTGAGATCGCGTCTACAACCTTGACTCTTCGTCCTCCGAGTGAGACGCCTTGCGGATAGAATTTTTGCAGTTCTTAGATTTCTCGAATAATGATCGATCCAAAACTCCTCCGCGATAATCCAGACGCTGTACGCGATGGTATCCGCAAGAAGCATAACGATTGCGACCTCGACGCTATTTTGAAGCTCGATGTCGAACGTCGCGCCTTGATAACGGAAGTGGAGTCGCTTCGCTCTCAACAAAAGGCGGTTAATGCCGAGATGGCGCAAAAGCCGAAGGGCAGCCCCGAGTTCCTGGAAAAGGTAGGTGAGATGAAGGCCTTTTCTGGAAAGGTGAAGGAGAAGGATGCCGAATTGAAGCAGATGGAGGAAAAGTGGAATGAGCTTTCACTTTCCGTTCCGAATTTGCCTCATGAGAGCGTTCCAGAAGGCAAAGACGAATCTGAGAATTTAGTCGTGAAAGAATGGGGTAAAATTCCTGTTGAAACTACGTATCAGATTCCTCACTACGACCTGGATTGGCTGGAGCAGCTTTTGGATTTCAAGCGGGGTACGAAGGTGACCGGCGCTGGATTCCCATTTTATGTAGGCGACGGTGCGCGATTGGCTCGAAGCTTGATTCAGTTTTTCCTCAACGAGGGCGCAGACCAAGGTTTCGAGGAAATGGGCGTGCCCTTTTTCGTGAATGCCGATTCTGCGACGGCGACTGGCCAGTTGCCGGACAAAGAAGGTCAGATGTATCAAACTGTTGAGGACGGACTGTATGCTATTCCGACCGCCGAAGTACCATTGACCAATTTTTTCCGTGATGAGATTATCGACGAGTCGCGGTTGCCGGTTTACCGTTGCGGTCATTCGGCTTGTTTTCGTCGAGAGGCGGGAAGCTATGGCAAAGACGTGCGAGGTTTGAATCGCGTTCACCAATTCGACAAAGTCGAAATCCTAAAGTGGGTTAAGCCCGAGACCAGTTTTGACGAGCTTGAGTCATTGAGGGCTTATGCAGAAGGTTTGTTGGAGAAGCTAGGTTTACCGTATCGTTCGCTCTTGATGTGCGGTGGCGACATGGGTTTTGCGAATTGTAAGCAGTACGATCTGGAAGTTTGGGCCGTTGGACAGAAACGTTGGTTGGAGGTATCTAGCTGTAGTAACTTCGGTTCTTTCCAGGCGAGACGGGCGAAAATTCGCTATCGCAACAGCGAGACGGGAAAGCCGGATTATGTGCATACTCTGAATGGCTCCGGTTTGGCGATTCCTCGCGTGTTCGTGTCGATTCTCGAAAACGGTTTGCAGGAAGATGGGCGTATCCGTTTGCCGGATGCGCTAGCTCCTTACATGGGTAAGGAGTATATCGAACGAAAGTAGCTGGGATTGAATTGGGCTGCGGCAGCGGAGGCACTCTACGAAAACGTTGGTGATGAATTCCTGCCAACGAAGTTGCGACCTTTGCTTGAGAATCGGGGGAGGGCGTTCTCAGTAGCTTGTTCCGGAGGGGCTGATTCGGTTTTTCTTGCTTTGTGGGCTTCGGTGTTTTTTCGGCGAGGCGATCCCCAAGCACAGCTGAAGATTCTGCATTTCAACCATCAGCTGAGAGGAGAAGCGTCTGATGCTGATGAGGCCTTGGTTGTGAGCCTTGCAGAAGGACTTGGACTGAAAGTTGTCGTTGGAAAATGGGTACGCGACGAGAAAAGAGTGACTGAAGACTCGGCGCGGGGGGCTCGTATGGATTTTTTCGGGCGCGCGAGTCAGGCTTCATTCAATCCGCTAATTCTTACCGCTCATCATGCGGGGGACGTGGTCGAGTCGGTCTTGATGCGTTTGTCTCGAGGCAGCGGAATCCAAGGCTTGAGCGCTCCTAGAGCTATTTCCGAGGGACTTTATGGCTTACATTTCGGGAGGCCTCTTTTGAGGCTTTCGAAGAGAACCCTTATAGACGAGCTCAAGAGTGTCGGAGCTGAATGGCGTGAAGATGCGTCTAATGAGTCGGATGTTTTCTACAGAAATCGCGTTCGATCTCAGGTTGTTCCTGCTTGGCAAGAGGCATGCGAGCGCGATTTGGAAGGCGTCGTCGGTCGGTCCCGCGAGCAGATGGAGGAGGACTTCGAGGCTTTGCAAGAATGGGCGGATGATTGGTGGAGCAATTTGGCAGCTGCGAACGGAAGCATTCGAAGCGAAGATCTAGCTAGGGCTCCTCGGGCTGTTCAGCGAAGGTTGATTATCAGATTTGTTCGCGAGTTTACCGATGACTCTGCCGTGTTGAGTCCCGAACTCGCGGAACGATTTCTGACTGCTTTACAGACTCGGGAAGAGTTTTCGGCCAGTTTGTCGAGCGGCTATTACTTGGTCTTGGAAAAGGGCGCTATTCGCATTAATAGAGACCATATTCTCCGGAACTGGGATGCATTCCGGATGCCGTTGGGGACAGAGGCGTTTCTTCCAAATGGTTACAGAATTAGGATGAACTGGGTGGAATTGAACAAAGATTTGTTAAAGGCGATTTTGAATGGGGATATCGCTCATGATCAGCGCATATTTGCAGGAGTTTCGCGGAAACATGCGCGGTCTCTTTTTGTCAGACGCTGGAGGGATGGGGACGCTTATCATGCTTTCGGGCGGGGCTCTCAGACTAAAATTAAGAAATTATTCAATGATCGTAAGCTGCCAATCGTTTGGCGTAGAGAGTCACCGCTTTTCGAGACGGCAGAAGGAGAAATTCTCTGGATGCCCGGATTGCCTGTGAATGCGAGATATCTCTTAGCTTCAGAGGCGACTCACGCCTTGCAATTGACTTACGAAAAGTGAACATGCAGCTTTTGCATTAACGTACATGCCAGAAACACCGAATCCTAACAAACGAACCCCAGGAAAGGGTTCACCTGAACGCTTTCAGCCGAAAGTGATCATCATTTGGTTGGCCATATTTGCCGTGATGGCAATTTTGTGGCAGCAGACCGCGCAGAAAAAGAACGTAGATGAAGTTCGGGTGACGCAGGTACTTCAGTTCTTGGAGCAAGGGCGCATCGCTGAAGGGGCGAAAATCTCACCTGTCCCTAACGGAGGGATTTCTTTCTATGAGATTTCTGGCCGTCTGATGTCCGAAGGGGAAATGGAGGGTAGTCCGGTAGCGGACGCCGTCCCTCAGTATTTTGTAGCTCAGGGAAAACTGATCGATGAGGATTACAAACTCCTTCAGGAGTCGGGTAAGTTCAGCGAGACAGAAGCGAATACTTGGGTGGCTCAGCTCTTGTCGATGTTTATTCCCTTTCTGTTGATCATCGGGCTTCTGTATTTTTTGTTCGTCCGTCAGCTTCGTATGGCAGGTCGAGGCGCTTTGAGTTTTGGCAAGAGCAAAGCGAAGTTGCTCACCAGGGATAAGGACAAGGTCAACTTTTCAAACGTCGCTGGATGCGACGAAGCGAAGGAGGAAGTTTCTGAGGTGATCGAGTTTTTGAAGGATCCGAAGAAATTCCAGCGCATGGGTGGTCGCATTCCTAAAGGCATTCTGATGGTGGGTCCTCCCGGCACGGGTAAAACGTTGCTCGCGAAGGCAGTCGCGGGTGAAGCGGATGTGCCCTTCTTTTCGATCAGCGGTTCAGACTTTGTGGAGATGTTCGTCGGTGTAGGCGCGAGTCGCGTTCGCGACATGTTCGAGCAAGGTCGTAAGAATGCTCCCTGTTTGATTTTTATTGATGAGATTGATGCGGTTGGCCGTCAGCGTGGAGCTGGCTTGGGTGGCGGTAATGATGAGCGCGAGCAGACTTTGAATTCGCTGTTGGTCGAGATGGATGGATTTGATACGACTGAAGGCGTGATCATCAT
Source organism: Verrucomicrobiota bacterium (assembly GCA_039186805.1). Taxonomy (GTDB): domain Bacteria; phylum Verrucomicrobiota; class Verrucomicrobiia; order Opitutales; family Opitutaceae; genus JBCCZW01. The sequence goes on along the minus strand of JBCCZW010000061.1, from coordinate 2,420 downwards.
GGCGGCAACCAATCGCCCGGATGTGTTGGACAAGGCTTTGTTGAGACCAGGTCGCTTTGACCGCGAGGTCGTCATTGATTTACCTGACCTTAATGGTCGCGATGAAATTTTGAAGGTTCACGCTAAGAAGATCAAATTGAGCGAAAAGGTTGATTTGATGGATATTGCGAGAGCCACGCCTGGATTTTCAGGCGCAGACTTGGCGAACTTATTGAACGAAGGAGCCCTGATGGCTGCTCGTAAGAATAAGAAGCAGGTTGAAGCGATTGATATCGATGAGGCTCAGGATAAGATTTCGTTCGGCCGCGAACGTCGCCGCTTGATGGATGACGAGGATAAGCGGATGACGGCTTTTCACGAAGCGGGTCACGCCTTGGTGGGTGCGCTTCTATATAAGAGTAAGATTAAGTTGCACAAAGTGACGATCATTCCGCGTGGTCAGGCTCTGGGTCTGACAATGTCGACCGCTACTAAAGATATTTTGGGCCGTTCTCGTCAGGAATTAATTGACGACATCTGCATGGCGATGGCTGGTCGCATAGGCGAAGAAGTTGAAACTGGAGACTTCAGTAATGGCGCTTCGGGCGATATTAAGCAGGCTACGAATATTGCCCGCCACATGGTTTGCCATTGGGGTATGAGCAAATTGGGGCCGATTTCATTCGGCGAGAATCAGGAACATCTCTTCCTCGGTAGGGAAGTGAGCAAAACTCACAATTTGAGCGAAGAGACTGCGAAGGCAATTGATGAGGAGATCAGTAACTTAATCAAAGGTCAGTACGATCGCGCGACTCAGTTGATCACTGAGCATAAGGATGCTTTGACCAAGATTGCAGAGGCTCTCTTAGAATTCGAAACCATCGAAGGCGTTCATGTTCAGGAGATCATCGAATACGGAGAGATTCGCACGGAAGTGATTTCGATGAAGACTGAAGAAGAGAAACTCGCTAAGGAAGCAGAAGCCGAGAAGGAAAGGAAGAAGTCGGAAGAGGACAAAAAGGACGATCTTCCCCCGGCGGTAGATGGCGCGCCGTCAATGGCTTAAAGCTCTTCAACTAGCTATTTCGATACGGCGGTAACCTGCTCGGTACCGCCGTTTTCCTTTGTAATGATTCCGAGGCGAAGTAGTGTTTTCGGTTTTTGATATGTCGGTTAAGTATTCAAGAATTGGATCTCGCCAACGCGCTTCAGATATAACGCGATTGATGACGATCGCACTAGAGCGGCCTGACGTTCTGAGTTTGGCGGCCGGATTTACCGACAATGACTCCTTGCCCATGGAGCAAGTATCAGGGATTGTGAAGGGCTTCGAGGGACGGTCGATTGAAGAAAAGACAGTCTTGCAGTACGGGACGAATCAAGGTCGCGCAGGTCTCAGGGAGGCTATATGCCGTCGACTTGAGGGGGAAGATGGGCAGACGGAGGGGGCTTACAGTTCAGGTCGATGTTTTATCACCAATGGGTCGCAGCAGGCACTGTACCTTGCGATGCAGACGCTCTGCGACGAGGGCGATATCGTGTTTGTCGAGGACCCAAGTTATTTCGTGTTTCTGGAGATTCTGGATGGCTTGGGGATCGAGGCGCGACCGATGCCGATTCTAGATTCTGGGCGGATTGACTTGGCGGCTCTGGAGCGTGATTTCGCTGAACTGAAAGACGCAGGCGAATTGGCAAGAGTGAAAGCGGTTTACCTGGTTTCCTATTTTGCGAATCCCACGGGGCAAAGTGTGGACCAGGAAACGAAGAGAGGCGTGGGTCAATTAGTTTCGGAATTCGATCCGCAAATTGCGATCATCGAAGATGCGGCCTATCGCGAGTTGTATTTTGAAACTCCCTACGAGGCGAAGAGCTGTTTGGCTTACGAGGAATTTGAGAATCTGTCTGTACTTTACACCAGCACTCTGACTAAGCCCTTCGCAACCGGGCTTAAGGTGGGGTATGGTTATTGTAATGACGAGGACTGGCTGGCCCGAATGCTCGCCGTAAAAGGGCAGCACGATTTTGGCACATCACACTTTACTCAGGCAGTTCTGGAGCGAGCAATTGAGGAAGGCATATTTGATCATCACTTGGGGCATTTGAGACGAATATACTTTTCGAAGGTCCAGGTCTTAGACGATGTCCTGCGTTCTGGCTTGGAACGAATCGGTTGGCAATGGGAGCGTCCTAGAGGGGGGCTTTACTTTTGGATGAAGGCGCCTGGGGAACTGGCGACCGATTTCGATTCCGAATTTCACGCTCAATGCATTGAGCAGCGAAATTCAAGGTGAGCATCCACCATTGCCTAATAAGGGTGATATCATGATAATATAGCTTATATTTATGGTTTTTGTATCGTCCCTAAGAGGCAGTGCTTCCAACCACAAGAGACGGTGGCTAGCTTTAATCCTTGCCCCGGTGGGGGTGTTTAAACAACTTTC
>JBCCZW010000060.1:0-11533 GCA_039186805.1 Verrucomicrobiota bacterium | reverse complement strand
GCATCACGCAATCCTTCTCGAATGCCCGCATCGTCTTCCACAATCAATACTGTATTCATCTTATAAACACTCAAATCGCTAGGCTGATCAGAAACCGGGCGCCGTTCTTGTAATCTAGATCCAATGACAAATCGCCCCCACAGTCTCTCATCATCTTTCTGGATATGCTTAGCCCGAGCCCAACGCCTGGACTCTTATCGGCCAACTGAGTCTTCTCCTGATAAAAAGACTCGAAAATTCGATGCTTCAACTTCGAGGCAATACCAGGCCCTCGATCCGCAACTCTTATCACCGTTCGCTCACCATTTTGAGTTAAATCAATCGAGACTTCTTTGCCTTCGGCCGCGTACTTTCTGGCATTATCCAAGATGTTTACCAACACCTGCCTCAGAACGGCACCATCGATTTTCGCAGTACGTTCGCTCTCGCCCTTGTTCCAGCGTACGCTCATTCCATCCTTAGAGAGCGCATAGCCATAATCGGAAACTACCTGATCAATCAACGCTCCCACATTCGTCAAAGTTATGCGGTAGCTCTTCCTACCCTGTTCGAGCGAACTCAGGGCAAGCAAGTTATCAATCAAGTCCGTCAAGCGTTGGCTCTCTCGACCAATCGTATCCAAATACTTATGGCGTTTTTCCTTAGATAAATCGTCTGCCGACATCAGGTCCGCATACAATCCGATACTCGTGAGTGGCGTCTTGAATTCATGGGAAATCTGAGAAACGAAAGTCGTCTTCCTCAAAGCCTCGCGTCTCTCGCGAGTGGCCTGCCTCGAAATCAGCCAAGCAGAACATCCGCAAAGAACGAAACTCAATGCCACCATCCCATAACCGAAAGTCGTCAACCACGCCCTATCTGATACCGGAGACTCTGGCCTCAAAACTAGGGTCCTCCCAGGCAGCAATTCCTCTAGCGGAACTCTCAAGGCGTTATTCATTTTGGAATCAACCGTTTCGATCTCCGCAGAAAGCCCCGATCCGGATAATTCTCCCAGCAACTGGGAAAACGCTTCAATCAATTCATCGCGATTGATCACCCCAACCCGCGTGCCGCTCTGAGGCCCCAATCGATGGGCCACACTCCATGTCTCGCCGCTTTGTAATTCCTGTAGTTTCCACGCAATTACTGGCGCGACACTAAGTCCTTCGTATTCAGTAAACTCTTTGTTCTCCGAATAATAGCCGCCTCTCAATACAGAAGGCGTCTCGGCGCTGTCTAAGTCGATCACAGCGTCCTCTTCGCTGAAATACCAATCGGCCGCCATCCCAGGCCCAACTACCTCAGCTCCTCCGATCAAAAGATTCGCTCCTTGCCAGCGGCGCAACTGATTCGACAAGCCTTCCTCGTGAAACGCCGTCAGCTGCCTCCCTGTCTCGAGTTGGATCTCTCTAAAATACTCAAGCAAACGAGTCTTCAATCGCTCCGATTCTCCCTCCAAGAATCGAGTCTCGTTCATCTTTTGACGCTCACTCTCGACATAGAGCAACCACACCGCCAACACCGCCATCAATAAAGCCGATCCGATCAAGCCGAGCCACGTAATTACTGAGCGGATACGTCTTCTCATTCCTCCAAATTAGCTTCTGCTTTCACGCCAGAATTGTTGGCAGAGACCCCGCGATGCGTTCGCTGATATAGAGTCGACATCAACGCCTTTCGGTCGATCACCTCAAGTGCTCTCGACTCGATCGCTTCGATACTCCGGTTGATTTCCTCCAATTGCTCGTCCAGTTCAATCGCCTCAAATTCTGCCTCGATGAACCGAAAACTGCGAGCCGTCTTCTTCAGCTCGGACAGAGCTCTCCTTGGCTTACCTTCATCATACAAGCGATAAGCTTTCCGGATTGTATTCGCGACTTCAAAAGAACACGCCGCTTTCAGAACCCTCTCATCAATTGATTCGAATGAGTGTTCAGTTGAATCCGTATAGCGAGCTCTGACGCTCTCTTCTATTCTTATTGCCTCACCGCTGTCCAAGCGCGTGTAGCTCAAGCTCGCTCTGGCAATGCGAGTATCGAACGAAAATCTCCCGCCCGCCGACTGAGTGGCTTGAAGAATGACCGACAGTTCCTGATGCGGATACAAATGATCGAAACGAAAGAACGCCCTCCGACGACTCGTTTCCGCAGGACGCCCCAAGGTCTCATCAATTACAATACCGCTATCGAAAACGATCTCCAAAACTGCGTCCTTGGCGAAAGCCTGATTCAGCTGGTTTAACTCTTCAAAAACGACCTTCGATAGGTCGTCAGGATTTGGTACGCTCTGAAAAGTACCGCCGCTCGCCGACGCAAGGCTGTACAGAATCTCCTCGTCGAACGCGTCGCCCAAACCAATCGCCGATATCGCAATTCCTTCCGCAGCCAGCTCCCCAGCCAAGTCCGCAAAACCCTCCAGGTCCCGCAGCCCCTTGGTCGGCTTTCCATCGGAAACCAAAAATATTCGGTTGATCGACGATTCCTCCCGATGTTTCCGCAGCTGCATCGCCGCCTCGGCAATCCCATCGCCTAAGGAACTTCCACCTTCCGCCACGAGCGACTCAATAAGCGGATCGATCGCCTTCAGACTATCCACCACCATAGCCGGTGAGTCCACTCTTGTATCCGAGCCATAAGATACAATTGAGAAAGCGTCATTGGATGAGAGCTGATCCAACGCGCCTCGAAGCATCGCCTTCGTTTCACCTAATTTTTCGCCTTCCATCGATCCAGAACGGTCAACCAACATAGCGACATTCAACCGCGATCGCCTTTGCCCAAAACTCGTACCGCCTGTATGTATTCGAGCTTCAAGGTAGATCGTATTCTGCAGATCCTTCACGTAATATCCCCGATCCAACTTCAATTCCAGCCGTGACAGCTCCTCCCCCCACCCCGTCGGAGAGAAAAAAAGCACAGCTACCAAAAGACCGATAGATCGCCTCATATTCCCATCATAGCGCCGACAAGCTACAATTGGGTCAACACGCTGTAAAACTTTGTCATAAAAATGTAGGGAACGACGGGCCTTCGCAGCGCCGACCCCCTACCGCAAGCCACTCGCTTACCCAAAGAACAATCCTCTATCGTCGATCTTCATACTCATCTTCCATCCTACTACAACCGAAGGACGAAAGAACCGGATAGAATAAACAATCAGACCGCTCTCCCAGAAAGCGCGACCAAAACAAAAGAGCCCCCTTCCGCAAAAGAGGACTCCTGAAATTCAAAGCGCCTATTCCCGTATCCACTTCACTCCGACGTCCGATTGGAACGCGTCGAGTTGTGATTTGCCGGAGCCGAGGCCGCGCGAGCCTCATTATTCGATCTCGACGAATTGTAATCCTGAGCCTTCACCGCCCTTGTATTTTGGATCATGCTCTTTGCAGTATCATGTTCGATCTTAGTGTAGCTAAAGGAAATTGTCTCCTTGGATCCTTCTTTCTTCGAGCTTAGAACTTTGACGCCTTCCAGGACGTAGACGCGTCCATCCATCTCGAGTCTTAAAGTGGAAGGCAGGCCCGAAGTCCTACCACTAGCCGCTTTAGCCAGCATCGGCGAGGCCTTATCAATCCGCTTCACGATCGTAACCGGTTTATGCTGACGCTTCCCTGTCGCCTTGCCGGAAGCCGCATCGCGAGGCGACAAGCCCGAGACGGAAAGGATATCGATCCATCCCTTATGATCTTTGTCCTTAGACTCGCCATCTACGCCATCGAATTTCAAATAAGCAGCTCCAAAAGAAGATGCTGAGAGGAACAGGCCCGCCAACAATGCAGCTGCCCAGGTTTTCATATTTCTCATAACAGTTTAGGGGTTGAGGGTATTTATAGGGGAGTGATCAGCGCGATTAGAAACACCGACACCAAAAACGTTCCTACACCAAACCCCTAAGCGCCCATAGGGTCAATTACAGAGATCGGAAGTCACATCACATCCCCTCTTGGAGGGTCGACAGCCCCGCCGACCGCCCTGCCCATCCTCCCATTTCCTTACACCCATAGCTCCTCACCTTCAGACTGTCTCCTGTCACCCGTCTCCCGACCGACCTCTGGCCTCTGAACTCCGTCCTCCCGTCCCAGGCTTCCCCGAATACTACTCCCTGCCCTTGCTGTATATCTGCGCGATCTCGGCGCCGGTCAAAGCCGCATCGAAAATCGCTAATTCGCCAATCCGCCCATTAAGATTACGAATCGCGAACTCCGGATCCTTGCGAAACGGCTGTCCCCAATTTCCAATCTCGCCGTTCCCAATCTTCAGAGTCTCAACGAAATAGTCGTCTTCAATGTAATGTTCGCTCACCATTTCACCCTCCACATAGTGAGCGACCCTTCGATTCGCGGGATCATACACCGACGCCAAATGCAGCCATTGCCCGCTCATCGACATGTCCCAAATCGACGGAGAAAAGTAATTTCGATTAGCCCAAGGGCCCCTGTAATTCTGGCGACTCGCATCCAGCATTTGAGCATTCTTAGGCCGATCATCATCCACCAGTATCCCAATCATCAATACGCCGTCATTTCGAATCTGCCAGTGCGGCTCGCCTTGCTGAAAACTATCAGCCAAAAACAAGGCATTGTACCTCCGATCCAAGCTATCGATACGAGCCCAACACGCGAACGTGAATGCCGAAAACTCGCCCGGAATGTTCACCCGCACCCGAGCTCCCGGACGCCTGAACTCCATCGCTCCCTTCAAGCTTCCCCAACGCCCGTCTACCCACTCAGCCAGAACCGCAGCGCCATCCAACTCGCCGTCCTCTGGAAAGATTCCACTTGGGACCCAATACTCGTTTCCCGCGATTTTTTCCTTAAACGGATAGTACCCGATCAACCTTGAATCCCGGCTCAACTCGTCGCTGTACTTCAGCCAGTTCCGAAACGAAGCCTTGGTCGAATCGCTCAACCCACTCGCGATGGAAAACAAACTCGAGAAGCTCTCGATACTCGATCCGATCGGAGTGGTCTTTCCGTCTCGAGTCAATGAAACCGCTTCCCCTTTCACAAGCTCCCGATCCTCGAGCTCGATTTTCCCCGAGAAGACCTCGACCTTCACTTCCTCCGCATTGGTATCGACGCCAAACTCCGTACCCAAATCCACGATACGTCTTCCATTAGACTCGACGATAAACCCTCGCGCCGCTGGCGGTACGTTCGCTCGCATCTTCCCAGAACGCAACTCCGCTTCCCAAGCGGACCTCACTTCCAACTCGGCAGGTCCTTCCAAATAAATCTGAGCCCCCGAGAAAAAATCAATCCTCACGCTCCCTTTTTCCAGAGCCACCGTATCCGCTCCCAAAACGTCGCCCGAGCGAATCGCCTTACCGTCCGAAATCTCCACCCCAACCGTGCCGTGGACGACCGCATACCCTTCTGCCGTCGCCAACTCAATCTCGCCTTCATCCACAGTCGTATCCTCAATCAGGATACGATCGGAGCCGATTCCAATGAAAAACGCCACTGCAGCCGCCGCAGCCAGCGGCGCCCAGCCAGGAAAGAGAACGAGCTTCTTTTCCTCCCTCTTCGGATTCCAAGCTCTCTCGATATCGGCCAGCGACTCGGCGCCCTGCCCAGATTCGCATCCAAAGCCAAATACTGCCGCGTCGCCGCCCGCAACTCGGCGGACTCTTTCAAGGCCTTTTCAAACAACGCGAAGTCTTCAGCGGAAATCGTCCGGTTCACGTACATTTCAATCCACTTCTGCTCCCGTTCAGACAGTCCTTCGATCATACCGCTCGTTCCTCCTTTAGACTCCTATTAATGCACTTAAGCAAAGACGCCCGAATCCGGTTCAAACGCGTATAAAACGCCCCCGGCTTAATTCCAATCTCCTCCGCGATCTCCAGCGAAGACATCCCCGGCGTATGAGCCGCCGTCACCCAATGCTTCTGCTTCTCCGGCAGCTTATTCAAACACGACTCCAAAGCCTCATACTCCCGCTTTCGCTGATCCGTTTCCCTCACCGACTCATCCGCCATTACCTGCATCAAGGCCTCGTTAAACGCTATCTTTTCCCGAGCAAATTTCCTACGCCTAGTGAGCGCTTTGAAGCGAGCGATCACACAAGTCCACTTAAGAAAGGAAGTCCCCTCCTTGAAATCGTCGAACTTCTGCCAAGCCGTCAGAGCGGTCTCCTGTACGACCTCGTCCGTGTCATGCCAAGTCGGCACCAGACCACGCACAAACGTCCTCAACGACTGTTCATTCTGAGTAAACAGCTCCACGAAACGCTCGTAATTATCTGACGGATCCTCGGTCATAAACCAAAACTGCTAACCAACAGAACCCTACCCCTACCAATAAATTTCCCAAAAGATCAAAACCTTACACTAAAACGCCCCACTACCCACTCACTACTCACTATTCACTATTTAACCACCCCTCTCACGGCCGCGCCCCTTGCCAGCCTTCTTCAAACTGGGCAATCAATCGCTTCACAACCTTAGGTTTCTTATCCGCGATATTCCTCGTCTCAGCCGGATCCTTGTCATGGTCATACAGCTCTACAAACAACGGTTCCGCATCTTTCCTCCTGTAATCCTTCCAAAGCACTAAACGATAGCGATCCGTCCGCATCGCATAACCCATGAGGTCGTTCTCAAACAAATCGCGGTCCCAAGCCTCGCCCATTTGCTCAATAATCCGCTCTTCAACTTTCTCTATCAGCGGACCAAAAAAGGTCTCGCGCACGCCTTGCGAAAGCGGGTTCGCCGCCCATTCCCGCAAGGCCGGATTCGGGTATTGGCTGAACGCCGCCGACTTCCACTCCCGCTCAGGATCATCCAAAAGCGGCGCAAAGCTCGTACCCTCCAAATGGCTAGGAACTTCCACTCCCGCCAATTCGCAAAGCGTCGGATACATATCGATCAGTTCCACCAAGGCATCCGTCTTAACGCCCCGTGTCGATCGCTTCATATCGGGCGTCCATATAATCAACGGAACCCGAGTCGAGATCTCGTAATTCGTCGCCTTCCCCCAGACGCCCATGTCCCCCAAATGCCAACCATGGTCGCTCCAGACGATAATGATCGTATTCTCTAGGATTCCCGCCTCTTCAACCGCATCGATCATCTTGCCGATCTGCGCATCCACATAACTGGTACAGGCCAGGTAGGCATGACGCAAAGTCTTGGACAGTGCTGGCCCAATCGGCCCATTCTTAGGAATCCCATGCCGCACCCGCAGTTCAAACGATGCATGAAGACCCATGGCGGCTCCCTTCTCGGGCGCTTCTTGATGCTTTGCCAAAGGAATCTTCTCCCCGTCATATAAATCCCAATACTTCTTCGGCGCGACCCAATTCAAGTGAGGCTTCTTGAAGCCTAACCCGAGGAAAAACGGCTTATCCGGATTTTTCTCCAACATATCCTGCATCGTCGCAATCGCCTGCGCCGTCGCATAGCCATCCGCATAATAAACATCCTCCACATCGCCCGCCTCATACGCAGGCCCATTCCCTAAACCACCCCTCGCTTCCGGAGGATACTTCGCTGCCGCCTCTTCGCGATTCCTTTTCTGGATTTCCAAATTCTCAGCCTTTGCATAAGGCATTGGACGCTTCACTCCTGCGACCTTAGAGACAGGTTTCCGACTCCAAGACTTATCCGGATCATTAAACCGACCATGATAGATCTTCCCCGTGTGCACCGCTTCATAACCATTTGCGATCAAGTGCTGCGGTAGAGTCACGATATCCGGATGGGCATCCCGAAAGTACGTGTAGTTCTCAATGATCCCATTCGTATCCGGACGCGTCCCTGTCATAATGCTGGCTCGAGACGGGCTGCAAATCGCTTCCTGACAATACGCTCGCTCAAACAATAACCCATCCTCCGCTAAACGATCCAAGTTCGGAGTAATCGCCAACTCCGACCCATAGCACCCAAACTCAGGTCGCATGTCGTCGATCGCGATAAACAGAATATTGGGACGGTCCGCTAACCCGCACACGCTAAACCCACACGCCAGTAACAAAATTCTCAATACATTCATGAAATCCAGAAATCGAGATGGTATCGTCTAAGCCCCACGCTCAACCCTCCCAAGGCCATAGGAGTGGGACGAGACCCCGAAAACCTTATCGCGATATTCGGCTAACATAGAGAGGACGCTAAGCAAGCACATCTCTCACCACATGGCCATGCACGTTCGTCAAGCGACGCTCCAGACCATTGTTGTAGAAGCTCAAGCGCTCGTGGTCCAAACCGAGCAAGTGCAAGATGGTCGCGTTGAAGTCATAAACCGAAGTCTTATCCTTAACGCCCTTGAAGCCTAGCTCATCGCTCTTCCCGTAAGAAAAGCCTTTCTTAACGCCAGCCCCAGTGAAGAAGCTGGTAAACGCGCCCGCATTGTGATCGCGCCCCGAACCATTACTCGCTTGCAAGAAAGGCATACGCCCAAACTCCGTACACCAAACGACCAAGGTATCGTCTAACAGACCGCGACGCTTCATGTCAGCGATCAAGGCCGCCGTCGGTTGGTCCATTATCTCAGCCTGCATGCTATGCGTTTCGTGGATACGCGCATGGGAGTCCCAATTGGTTACGCCATTGCCACCGGAAGCGTCAGAGCCATTGAAGAGCTGAACGCAACGCACGCCCTTCTCGATCATGCGGCGCGCCAGAATGCAATTCTTCGCATAAGCGGCTTTCAGTTCATTCGAGCTATCCGCGCCATACTCTTTCAAGACGTAGTCCGGCTCGCCATCGATATCCGTCAAATCTGGAATCGACATCTGCATGCGACCCGCTAGCTCATAGCTCGCGATCCGAGCGGCCAACTCAGTATCTCCCGGAAACTTCTCAAGGTGCTTAGCATTCAAACGCTCGATCGCATCAACCGTGGCTTCGTTATGAGCCTGACTGATCGAATCCGGCGTCGCGATGTTCGGCACCCCTTCCGCAGCGCTGAAATTCGTTCCTTGGAATGATGCCGGCAAAAAGCCATTGCCCCAATTGTTCTTCGCCGAACGCGGCATGCCACGCGGGTCATTGATCGCCACAAAAGCCGGCAAGTCCTGATTCTCCGTGCCCAAGGCATAGGAAACCCAAGCGCCGATCGACGGAAAGCCCTCGAAAGTGAAGCCGGTGGACATGAAATTCTCAGCCGTAGGATGAGCGCTGGTCTCGCTGTGCAGCGCATGCAGGAAGCAGAAATCATCCACCATGCCACCGAGGTTCGGTAAAAGATCGGACACCATCTTCCCCGTTTGCCCCCTCGGCTTAAAATCCCAAAACGGCTTGTGAATATTCCCCGAGGGCCCTTCAAAGGTTACCGCGGGCTGACCAGGCGCTCGCTTGCCATGGTACTTGAACAGCTCCGGCTTGTAATCGAAGGTATCGATGTGGCTCACCGCCCCCGCGCAGAAAATGATCAAGAGTTTATTGGCGGAAGCATCAAAGTGGGCCGGCCTTGGAGCGTAGGGATTGTTAGGGTCGATCTGAGGACGAATCGGAGACTTGTCGCTCGAAAGCCCCGACGCCTCGGCCGCGAGCAAGCCATCGCTGCTCAGTAGATTCAGTAGTGAAAAACCACCTACAAGACTCGCAGTATCCCTCAGGAATCTGCGTCTGTCGAGAAGGTGCTGACCAAAAGCGGAAAGTTTAATCGGGTCTTTCATGTTTAATTGAGGTAGAAAAATTCATTAAGGTTATAGAGCATTCGTCCGACGGAGCTCAGCCCGTTGCTCATCGCCAGATCCTTGGAAATCGCCAACTCCTGTTCCGCAGGTTCGCGACCAAGAGTCAGTTGGAACATCAGCTTTACTTGATCGCTCAACTCATCGCCGGCTTCATCGGAAACACGCGCTGCAAGCTTTTCAGATTGCTGCACCACCAAGTTGCCATTCATCAAATTCAAGGCCTGCAAAGGCGTCGTCGAACGCGTCCGCTTCGACTGCACTTGGGCGCAATCCGGAAAGTCGAAAGCGGTAAACATCTGGTCATCAACCCGCCGCATCCGCTGCTGGTAAAGCATGCGTCGCCACGTATGCTGTCCATAGTTATCCACTACCTGCCATTGGTCATACCGAGGCTTAGCCTTATAAATGTGGTAGCCTTCTCCACCAATACGGAGATCCAAGGTGCCCGCAGCAATCAGTATTGAATCTCTCAATACCTCCGCCTCGAGCCAGCGAGGTGGAAAACGCCACAGCATCTTAGAATCCGAATCAATCGCCAGCCAATCGTCAGAGGGTTCGCTCGAGCGCATAAAGGCTTTCGAAGTCACCATCTTTCTCAGCATCGTCTTAACCGACCATTCTTCGTCAACGAAATCAGCTGCCAGCCAATCGAGCAATTCGGGGTTGCTAGGAGTGCCGCCCGCGAATCCAAAATCGCCAGGAGTCGTCACCAGACCCGCCCCAAAGACTTGGTGCCACAAGCGGTTCACCATCACGCGTGCCGTCAAAGGATTTTCGCCATTAATCAGCCATTCCGCAAACGCCGCCCGGCGATCGGGACCAGGCGTGCTGCTGTCCATTCCGAAGTCGCCGTCGAGCACTTCCAAACCCATAGGGGCAACTTCCGCTTTCGGGTTCGATGGATTGCCGCGATGCGCGACATGCATCGTAGTTGGCTTTATCAGTTTGCCGATGAAGGCCGGAGCGGGCGCTCGTTCATCGTGCTCCACAGCAAGGGTATTAATCCGCCCCACTCTCGCCTGATAACCGGAAGAACGGTCTTTGTTCGACGCGTTGTAGACCGTGAGCCATTCGCCGTTAGCATCCATTACTTCGATACGCTCTGGTCCTCTCGGAACAACTGCTTTTACTGCCTCGCCCTTTCGATTGACCATGTACTTCCAACCATAGTGAGCCAGACGATTCGCGCTGAGCTCCGTCCTCGCCAATGTCATCGTCTCCGGCAAATCGATACGCACCCAAGGAGCGCTTTCCCCGCTATCGCCTTTCTCATGCTTCCATACGAAGAAATTGTCCAATCGGTCGTCTATCAGAAAACGAGGCGGGCGAGAGATGGTCTCTTCCTTCTTCGAAGTCCTCACCACCAGGCCATCACGCTGAGTCAGGTTTAATTTCGACTCCGCCGCATCATACAACTGTATCTCATCCAAGGTGAATGCGCCGGGCTTGAAGTGGAAGCGAATCGACTTCGCGTCGCTCGCAGGGAAATGAATCTTCAAATGATCCGCCCACTTTTCGGACCAACTATCCGTCTTCGCAAATCCATCTCTTTCCGCTCGGATCTCACCCATAATTTCTCGGTCCGCCTTTGAACGCGGATCATCCGAGCTTAAACGCGGCACGCGATGATCATATTCAATGTCGTTGAAAACCGCCGCCATCGAATAGTAATCCTTAATCGAAACCGGATCGAACTTATGGTTGTGGCATCGAGCGCAGTTCATTGTCATCCCCATCATCGAGGAACCCACCGTTTGAAGCGTCTCATCCAAACGATCGAACCGAGCCTGCAACTGGTCGGCAGGATCTTGCCCTACTGTCGATCCTGGCGCATGCGGTCCAGCGACCAAGAAGCCCATCGCCACGTCGGACCCAAACACGTCACCCGCAATCTGTTCCTTCACAAACTG
>JBCCZW010000059.1:0-11648 GCA_039186805.1 Verrucomicrobiota bacterium | reverse complement strand
GGGATCGCACCATGACGTATCCATGCCGTCATCGAAGGAGGAGAAGCGAAGCCGCCCAATCTACAAGAAGCGTCGCATCCTAAGCGACAAGGCCGGGGCCGGGTCGGCTCCGCTCGAAGGTTCTATGTAAAAGTCTATTTCATCATCGAGGCATTGACTATGAGCTCTTCATGATCAGGCCGAGATCCTCCGCGGCGATTCGGCCGGTCCTGACCTTCCACCAGTCCACCGCGAAGCGGCGAGCGATGGCGACGACGATCTTCTTCCCGCTTGCCTTGGTCAGCTTGTCGTCGAGCAGCTTGTCCCTCCACTTCCGTATGCCGGCGTATCCTGGATTCCACTTCAGCAGCAGCCATGCGCATTCGACCAGCAGCGTCCTCAGCCTCGGGTTGCCGTGCTTGCTGATGGATCCTTGGAAGCGGCGCTCGCCGCTGGCGTCCTCGCGGGGGCAGAGGCCCGCGTAGCTGCCGACCTTGCGTCCGCTGTCGAACCGGCTCCAGTCGCCGATCTCGCGCTCGATCTGCTGGCAGGTCACTAGCCCCATGCCTCTGGGAAGCGGCGGCGACTTCATTTCGGCCATGCGCTTCTCGACGGCGTCGATCTGCTCGCCGATGGCGAGGATCAGCGTCCGCAGGGGCTCGAGCAGAGCCGTCAGGTGATCTTCGAGGCTTTCCTGGAGGGCCTTCCATCGGCGAGGCTTCCACCATTCGCCCTTGAGGCGCCCTCCGTAGTACATGACGTGGCTTCGCGCCTTCATGGCCAGACGCTGTCGTTCCTTGACCAGGCTTTGCCTTTGGCGGGTGACGCTGCGAAGGCGTTCCTCCTCTTGGCTGGGAACCCGCACGACGCTGAAGCTGCGGTCGTTTCCGCGGAGGTATCCGTCCAGGCAGAGCGCCATCTGGGCGGCGTCGCGCCCGTCGGTCTTGACGCGCTTGCCGTAGGAATCCCAGCTGACGGGCCGTATCACGTAATTGACTACGCCGAGGGCTTGGAGCTTGCGGTGAAGGCCGTATCCGAAGGGTCCGGCTTCGTAGCAGCTGTGCAGAGCGGCGCATTTCCGCCTGAGCTCGGCGGCCCAGGCTAGGAAGTCTTCGGGGGCGAAGGATCTCGGGCGGCTCGGAGCGCTGCCGTCGATCTTCATGACCACGACGTACTTGTCGATATGCACGTCGACGCCGAGTTTTATCGACTCGCCGAGTCGAGTTGCTACCTTCTTGTCCGACGTGAGGGTGGCTTCTTTTTTCTTCATTCGCCAGTTATTGGCCATCAAGCCAGTCCTGACAACCGCCCTCATGTCATCTACAGTTAATGTTTAAAGAACTAATAGTTGGTCTTTTGATGGCGAGTTTTCCGACTGCTGTGGTCGCGGGGGAGCTGTCGTGGGAAACTGATTACAAGGTGGCGGAGGAGAGAGCGACTGAGGAAGGGAAGGTGTTGCTGATTAGCTTTACGGGGTCGGATTGGTGTCAGTGGTGCCGGAAGTTGGAGGGTGGTTTGTTTGCGGATGAGGACTTTGTCGCGGGGATTGAAGAGATGGCGGTTTTGCTGAGGTTGGACTTTCCGCAGAGGAAGCGTTTGCCGGTGAAGGAGGAGCGGCGAAATCGCGTTTTGAAGGAGAAGTGGGGCGTTGAGGATTTTCCGACCGTGATTGTATTTGATGTGAAGGCGGAAAAGGAGGTTTGGCGGCATGGGTATGTGCCGACCTCGGGGGAGGATTATTTGGAGGCTTTGAGGGAGGTTTGGGAGGAGTAGAGTTGTGTTTCTCCGGGTAAAATAGCGAGCGGTTCGCTCGCAAGCGAGCTTCCTACAAGTCTTTTTTAGGTTCGACGCGGCGGTCGAACCCTACCTTGGGTGTGATTAGTGGCCGCGGCCTTGGGTTTTAGTTTGGATGCGGCAAAGGTAGGTGTCGGCGGTGATGTAGAGGATGTCGCCATTCGGACCGCCGAACACGAGATTGGCGGTGCGTTCTCCAGTTTCGATGTGAGCGAGGAGCTTGCCTTGAGGGCTGATGACTGAAACTCCGAAGAGTTGTCCGACCCAGAGGTTACCTTGCTTGTCGGAGTGGAGTCCATCAGGGCCTTGCCTTCTGAATTGCGTTTGCGCGTGGGTGGCGAAAAGGATTTTGCGGTCGCCTAGGCTTCCGTCCTTGTTGAGTGGATACGCGGATATAAGTGGCGTTTGCGGGTCGGACTCGGCTACGTACAAGGTTTTTTCATCGGGCGAGAGTTCGACGCCGTTGGGCCACGCGATTTCTTTAGTGACGAGAGTAGCCTCGCTAGTTCCGGCTCGGATGAGGAAGATGCCGGCGAAGTCGAGCTCGCGGTAGGCTTCGCGTTTTTCTCTCGGGATGCCGTATATGGGGTCGGTGAAATAGATGTCCCCGTTGGCGGCGATAGCGAGGTCGTTTGGAGAGTTGAATCGCTTACCTTGATAGTTGTCGACTAGGGTGCGTTTGCCATGGCCCGGCGCCATTGAAGAAACCCGACGGTTGCCGTGTTCACAGGAGATGAGGAGGCCTTGATGATCGAATTCGAGTCCATTGGAACCGGAGCCACGGCTGTAGGTGCCGACGCCGTCGTAGCCGGAAGGCTCTAGATAGATAGAGGAGCCTTGGCCTTCGACCCACTTGTGGACGCGGTTGTTATGGACGTCGGAAAATAGGAGATAGTTGCCTTCTTTGTTCCAGGCGGGGCCTTCTGACCAGAGAAATCCTGAGGAGAGCACTTCGATTTCCGCGTCTTCGGCTATGAGGTCGTAAGAGGCATCGTCGAAGCGTAGTACTTTTCCAATTACAGGAAAATTCTTGGTGTCTTGAGCATGGATATTCGCAGATAGGTTTGCGAAAACGAGTGAGAGTACGGCAGCGGTTTGGGTCTTCATAAATTTAGTGCCGTCGAGTTTTGCGGAGTTCGAGGAGAAGGGGAAGGGTGAAATGATGTCAAAGGGTGGGATATCCGAGCATCGGGCTAGCGCCCGGTCGCTGCCCCGTTTAGGACGAGGACGAGGGGGGCATTGTGGCGGCGGCTACCTTGGTTTGCTTCGAGAGTTTGTAGTCTTCGAGGCGCATGGAAGCGGTGCCGACGCTGGTTTTCACATCCAGGCGGAGAGGTATGCGTTTTTCGTCGGCCGATACCCAGATTGAGAATTTGCCGCCTTCGCGGAAGAGTTTGCTTTGGGGATAGGCTTTAACGGGCTCGATGAGGTAGGCTTCGACTTCGCCGTCTATGCTTTTTATCTTCACCAACTCTTTGACCTCCAATTCGACGTAGTAGAATTTGCCTCTTGAACTCACCAGGAGAGGGTGGACTTTGCCTTCCGCGAGTTCCCAGGAGCGCATTTGAAGAAGCGCTGAAGCGTAGTCGAGAGGGACCGGGTAAGGAATCTCCTTGGTGCCGTTGCGTCCCGGCTTGTGTTTGTCTTTGTGGACCATGACGCCCTTTTCATAGTCGAAAGTGGTCTCAGACTCAGTTTCTTCGGAGCGGGCCTTGCCGTTGACGATATTGGTGACCATACGCAATTTCGTTGGGTCGAGGACGGTCTTTGCTTTAAGCCACATTGGGTAGATGCGCCGGATGAGTCCATGGGAGTTGGTTTCCGTGCTGACGACGATGTTGTCGTTTTCGTCCTTAGTAGTTGCGATGGTCATCTTGCCCGCTTTGCGAAAGAAGCCCCATTGAGCGCGGAATTTAAAGATCTCTCCCGGCCGGAAGGCTTTGGCCCGTTTTTGAGGCGCGTCGAATTCAGCTTCAGGCCAGGTCGGCGTTTCCACCTCGGCGGCGGGCTTGTCGGCGTCTTCTTGGAAATCGCCCGGATTGAAGCCTTTCGAGAGGCCTAGTGTTGAGAAAGCAATCGCTGAGACGAGGGCGATGAGTAGAGTCCTAATGCGAGTGATATTCATCCGAGAGTGTCTGATTTAACGCTAGATGAAGGAGTTTGGATGCTAATTCGACGGAATTTGTTCCTTGGATGAGGATTCGGTCAGACGGGTCGAATCTTGAGTTTCTCCATTGGGTTTAGACCCTTTTGCAGGAATGTCGAGATTCGGTTGGGAAATGGCGGCCGGGTTCGGGCGATTAGCTGTCTGCTACGAGTTAGGGAGGAGGATCTGCCAGTTGGAGTCGATTTGACCGAGTTGGTAGGGTGAATTGGCGTTTTTGGCGATGAGGCCTCGAGAGCCGCGGGCGAGGGCTGCTTGGAGCGCCATATCGAGGGCAAGGGGGTCGTTAACGGTTGAGTGCGGCGAGATGCGGATGGTGGCGTTGACGGAGAAGGTTTCGAGGAGTCTGCGGCGTTCGCCAAGGGGCTTGGCGCAGAGGTCTTCGCCAGCGAGCCAGATGAGGTCGGAGAGCCAGAAGATGACGGGGGTTTCCTCCCCGAGGAATAGGTCTTGGCCCTTGCGAGCGAGGCGATCGTGGATGAGTTGAATCGGTTGAGAGCGCTCATCTTGCCAGGCGACCAAGTGACCTTCGGCGATGTAGTTTTGCGGGATCGAGCGGAGGGCGTCGGCGATTTCGGGAAACTGGTGAGTGGCGTTTTTGAGGTCGTCGTTGAAGAGATCCACGTGTTCGTCGGTTTTGTGGACTTGGAAACGCAGGCCATCGGGGAGGTCTTCCATCCAGATTTCGTCGCCGAGTTCTGAGAGGAGGGAATCGGGAGAGCTCGCTTGGTTTGCTTGAGACAGAGGGACGGGATGGAAAAGAGTAAAGGTGATTGCGGAAAGCGTCTTATCGGATGCAGCGAGGGCGACTTTCTCGATGTCGCCAGATTTCAGATACGCATTGCTAATCTCTGCGGGCTTTGATTGGAAGCGTTGTGCGATTGCATTGCATACCGTGGAGTAGTGCAGATCCGCTTTATGATTGCCTAAGAGGATGTGAGCGAAACGTTTGGATTCTTGGGGCGAGAGTTTTTTGAATTCTTCGGCGAGGAGTGAGATCCGGAACATGGGGCTACCGGCATCGCGGTAGGCTCGTAGGAAGTTTGCGATGTCGGATAGGTTTCGGAAGGGTGAAGGTGGATCCTCGGTTTGGGAAGCGAGGCGGTAGATGGTTTGAGGATGGGAGCGAGTTTGGTCGTAGAGTGAACGGTATTCGGCTTCTGTGGCGAAAGGGGTCGAGGTGAACGCTTGTTGAATGAGTTCGCGATTTTTCTCTGCGGCCGTGGAATCGAAAAGGTCGGAAGGGATGAGGAGCTTTGCGGCAGTGGCAACCTCAGTTGGCGAAAGGGAGGTTAAGTAGGTGGTAAGAGCGTCGAGGTTGATGGTTTTGTTCGAGAAGAGGGTCGCGAAGGTGTGGAAGGACTCTGGAGTGGTGGCGTGATTTTGGGAGGACGGAGTAATGGTGGACTTATGAGTAAGAGTGGGAGCGGAATTTATATTGAGGGTCGATTGGGATTTTTGGCCAAGGGGCCAAGCGTCGTAACCTTGGTCGCGGAGGGTTTGAGCGAATTCATCGGCGAAGCCGTGAAGGGTGTAGACTTTTTGTGGGTTAACTTTGGATACGTATTCGATGAGGTCGAGGTAATCAGAGTGGTCTGAAAGGGGGAAGAGACGGTCGCAGTTATGGCGATACTCGGAACTGGGATCGAGAGCCCATCCGGAGATCATGGCAGTCTTTTTATTCTGGATACGCTTCATGAAGGACGTATCGCTTTTTTGGGGAGGGGCGATGACGACGTGCCCAGGGAGCGTTTCCAGGTCGAAGGGTTTAAAGGGCGGGAACTGAACCCCGAGAGTTTGGTAGGTGGCGGTGAGCTTGGCGGGCTCCGGGTGAAGCATGATGGGGAGCTGCGCGTCGGCGAGGTACTGAAGGACCTCTTGGCTTTTGCCCAGACTGTAGCCGAAGATGATGGGTGTGGCGCCTGCGGCGAGGGAGTCGCGGCAGAATTGGACGATGTCGGCGGCGACTTCTTGGGAGGGCGGGAAGACGTAGCGGGGTATGCCGTATGTCGTCTCCATGATAAGGATATCGGTCTGGGGTGTCGCGCAGTCTTCTGCGGACCTGCTGGGAGATAGCTTGAAGTCGCCGGTGTAGAGGAGGGATTCGCCTTGGCGTTCGAGTCGGATCTGCGAGGAGCCTACGATGTGGCCTGCTGGGTAGAGTTGGGCGGTGGCGCCATTGTCGAGTTCGAAGGTTTCCCCGAAATCGCGCGTTAGGTATTCGCGATTGCTGGAAAGGCGGGTTTGAGCGAGAGCGGCGGTTCCGGGAGTACAGAGGATTTTCTCGTGAGGACCTAAGTGGTCGAAGTGGGCGTGCGAAGCATAAGCGCGCTGGACAGGTTTTTGAGCGTCGAGGTACCAGCCGATTTGCGGGAGGAAGAGGCCGTTGCCGCGTTTGATTTCCCAGGTCATGCTAGCTAACTTCTGATTGATTGAGGGAGGATGGGCTCCGGCGTTTTGAACCACTGATGAACACTGATTGGCACTGATGGATGGTGGACTCTGGGATGGGTTTTGTGATCAGGGCTCTGATGATCGCGTCAGGAGGCCACGATCCACCTTTGGGTTAGACACCGCGGCGGTCTAGGCTGAAGCGTCCGGGGCCGATTAGGAGAAGGGAGAAAAAGGCGAGGGTGATTTGGGCGCCGATGAGAATGTGAAGGAGGGGCGCGTCGGTATTGAAAAGACCGGCAGTGTGGATGGCTACTACCACGGAGAGCATGAGGGCGGTGAGGCGAGTGAAGAGGCCGACGACGATGCAAAAGCCGCCGAAGACTTGCAGCATCACGGAGATGAGCCCGAAAACGAGGAAAAGGTTGGGTTGGTCTAGGCCAACGTTGGCGAGTCCGCGCCCTACGTCCTTCCAGGTCTTTGCGCCGCCGATAAACGGGGCGAAGCCCTGAACGGCGACAATGGCTCCGAGCCCTACTCTAAGAGCGAAGACGCCGACGAAGTCGAATTTACTGAGAAAGGAAAGGGGGGCCTTCATGTAGTTGTGTGAGTGGAAATTACCCACGAAGTTCACGAGTTGTCACGAATGAAAGAGAATCGGGTAGTCTGACAGACTTTAGTCGGGAAGCCGTTGAGGATTCGGAAGTCACTCGACTTCCGCTACTTGCATTCTGGGAGTGTTCCGTCGGCGACGGCTTTTTGGATGAGTTCGTCGGCGTATGCCCAGAGCTCGGGGCTGCCCTCTTCGATGGTTTGGTTGATATCGCGCACCTGGCTTTCGACGATGTTGTGTTCGGATCAAGTTTTGCCGCCGGCGAGAGCGTTGAGCATCATGGGGTGGAGGCGATCAAGCGATTTGGCGAATTTGGATTCTGGGGTTTCGCTTGCTTCGAATTCGTCCCAAATGGCTCGGAACGCTTGGGTTTGGTCGTCGGGTAAGAGACCGAAGAGTCGGTCCGCTGCTTTGGCTTCGCGATCAGCTTGGGTCGATTTGTTGGCCTCATCGTAGACGTAGGTATCGCCGGCGTCGATTTCGACTATGTCGTGGATGATGAGCATTTTTAGGACTTTTAAAACGTCGAGGTTCTCGAACTTGGAGTGTTCGGCGAGGACAAGCGCCATTAGGCTGAGATGCCAAGAGTGTTCGGCATCGTTCTCGCGTCGCGAGGCGTCGCAGATGTAGGAGCGGCGGAAAATATTTTTTAGTTTGTCGGCTTCGATGATGAAATCGAGCTGTTGGCGAAGGCGCGATGAGATCATGGTTTGTTGTCTTTGGGCCGGCCTGAGTTTGCGATATTTTTTGAGCTTTTCTGCGTGACCCCTCTTCGCGGGCGAGGTCTCTTGCCAGGTTTCGTTTGCTGGTTTGCTGCAGATAGTGGAGCGAGTTGATTGGAAGGGATGGGGTGGCTTGAGGAATTCGTCGGTTTTTTCGAATTGATTGAATCCGTTGTAGTTGATGCTGCGAATTAGTGAGCAGTTGTCAGCAAAACGCGGATACGGGAGGGGCCGCTTTTGTTGATGGCTCGGAAACGGAAGTTTCTCAACTGTTGGTGTCGCTCCGCTCGAAACCGCTACGGTAATGTTCTCCCTTACGAAAGTTGAATTTAGTTTGTGCGCAGTATGCGTGAAAGGCGAATCGCAGGTGATGGCGTCGTAGGTTTGGTCGGGAACCGATTGACCGTTAACTGACTTTTAGGAGAGGATATGGGATGGGAGGGAAACTATCTCATATCCTCTACGTTCTTGTAGTGGGATTTTCGTTACGGAGTGATTGACTTACGCGATCGTCGATCGCGTCTACAGGGATTGCCGGGTCGGCGCCCCGGCCTACAGTTGGGGCTTCACTCTTTGTTTCTGGTGTCAAAGAGGATGGTGACGGGGCCGTCGTTGAGGAGGGAGACTTTCATGTCGGCGCCGAAGATGCCGGTTCTGACGGGTTTGCCGGTGAGCGTTTCTAGCTCTTCAACGGCCGCTTTATAGAGGGCGTCGCCTTGCTTGGGGGGAGCAGCGTCGTTGAAGCTGGGGCGGTTGCCTTTTTTGTTGCTGGCGATGAGGGTGAATTGGCTAATGACGAGGATTTGGCCGTCGATGGCGCCGAGATCGGCGTTCATTTTGCCATCTTCATCTTCGAAGACGCGGAGTCCGGCAATTTTTTTGGCGATCCATTTGGCGTCATTTTCTGTATCCTCTTTGTGGACACCCAGGAGAACGAGGAAACCTTGGTTTATGGAAGCGTGCACAGAGCCATCGATAGAGACGGAAGCGTTGGAGACGCGTTGGATGACGGCTTTCAAATCGGAAAGTGGAATTTATCGCCCACGAATTACACCAATTGACACGAATCCTTTTAGAATTGGTTGTTTAGCCGAGGCTATCTCAATTCGTGGAGATTTGTGAAATTCGTGGGCGGGTATCTTACGCGAAGTCGACTTCGGGGTTTGTGTCGGCTTCGTAGTCGACGCCGGGTTGGTGGAAGCCGAATAGCTTGAGGAACTCTATTTGGTAGCCAGCGAAGTCGGTGTATTGGTCGATCGTTTCGGTTTCGACCTTGGGCCAGATCGCGGCGATCTTGTCTTGGATCTCGGGTTTCATTTCCCAGTCGTCCATACGGATGAGTCCGAGTTCGTCGAGAGTGGGGCCGCCGTCTTTGTAGAGTTGGGTGGCGAAGAGGCGTTGCATTTGCTCGATACAGCCTTCGTGGGTCCCGGCCTCTTTCATCACTTTGTAAAGCACTGTAATGTAGAGATTTACTCCTGGGATGGCTGAGCTGGACTGGGTGACGAGCGCTTTGTTTACGGATACGAACGCTTGGCCGCCGATCGGGGCAAGCTTTTCGTTGATGGCGTCTTTGGCGCGGCGTACGTCGAGCTTTGCTTGGCCGAGGGCGCCGTCTTTATAGATAGGCCAGGTGAAAGTGGGACCAATGTAGTCGTAGGCGACGGTTTTGAAGCCGTCTGCCAGGACGCCAGCTTCGGAGAGCTGGTTGAACCAGATTTCCCAGTCTTGGCCGCCCATGACTTTAACGGTACCTTCGATTTCTTCGTCGGTGCCGGGCTCGAGGGTAGCGAAGTCGATGACTTTTTTGTCTGTGTCGAGATACTTGTTCGAGAAGGCCTTTCCGATGGGCCTGATCGCCGACTTGTAAGTTTCGCCGGTGTCAGGGTCGGTGCGGCGAGGAGAGCCGATGGAGTAGACCAGAAGGTCGATCTTGCCGCCCATCTCGTTTTTGATGATTTCGATGGCTTGGGCTTTTAGTTCGTGGGAGAAGGCATCGCCATTCAGAGATTTGGCGAATAGGCCTTCCGCTTTGGCGGCTTTTTCGAAGGCGACTGAATTGTACCAGCCAGCGGTGGCGCAGCGCCCGCGTTCGGAAGGCTTTTCAAAGAATACACCCAGCGTATTGGCGCCGGAGCCAAAAGCGGCGGAGATGCGAGAGGCGAGGCCGTAACCTTGCGAAGCGCCCACAACGAGGACGTTTTTCGGGCCGTTTTCGATCTTCCCCTTAGATTTTACGTGCTCGATTTGCGAGGCGACGTTTGCCGCGCAGCCTTCCGGGTGCGACGTGATGCAGATGAATCCTTTTACTCTCGGCTTAATTATCATAACTGGAAGTTTTGTTTTTTGCCGAAACGGGGTCTTAAGCCTGGCTCCGGCGAGCGTAAGGGGTCGGTTTTGGATGAATTAGGGAGTTTAATCCAGTTTAAATCACGAGGCCGAGATCTAAGGGCGATGGTGGGTTTCCGTGGAATCGGGTCCGGTCGGCTCAAACCTGATTTCGGGACAATGCGATTTGGCTCATCGGGCTCTTTCGCGATCCGAGTCTGTGGAGTTTGTTTGGGGCTTGATCGTTAGTCTCTGGGGCGCAATCGCGTGGGGTTGGGGGGCGTTTTTATGGGAGCACATGGGTCGCTATGGCGCCTAAGAGCAGTAGAAAGATGATGAGAGTAATGATCTTTCTTTCTTGTTTGGTGGTTTTGAATAGCATGAGTCGACTTGCTTACTTTATGTGTACCAATTCGTTTATTCGTTAGCTATGTGTAGTTTATCCAGAATCCTCAAGTTTTTCGCTCAAAGTTTGGCGACGCTTTGCGCGTCGTTCGTGTGGGCACAGGACTTTACCAAAGGTCCGGTGGATACAGAGCAGGTAATAGCGGAGTTGGTAGCGGAGGTGGAAGCCGCCGTTCCTGGTCAGGAGTTTGATGTGGCTTTGAAGTTAGACATGGATCCGCATTGGCATGTCTATTGGAAGAATCCTGGGGACGTCGGGCAACCGCCATCGGTGAAATGGACTTTGCCGGAAGGCGTGATGGTGGGGGAGTTGGAGTTTCCTTACCCTGAGAAGATTCCTTTTGGAGAGTATGTATCCTATGGATACGAGGATAGGACGCTTTTCTTAGCGACGGTGAAATTGTCGGAAGATTACCCGATTGGGCAGACTCTTTCTTTGAAAGCGGAAGCCAAATGGTTGGTGTGCGAGGAAATGTGCGTGCCAGGCCGCGCGAACTTGCAGTTGGACATTCCGACAGCGGCCGCAGGCGAAACAGTCGCTTCGACAAAATGGTTGCCGGCGATTGAGGCCACGAGAAAAACCATCGGCGAAATCGCTTCGGGAGGATCTATCGAGTATGAAAGAACGGAGTCTGCACTTAAGATAGATTTGGCGTGGGATGAGCTGGAAGGGGTCGATTTGACGGATGTGTATTTCTTCGTGGAGCAAGAGGCTTTGGTAGACTCAGCGAAGCCTCAGCCTTTTTTGGCCACCGCGAAAGGGGCGAGCGTTTCTATTCCGCTGAGCGAGTTCGCTGATGAGGGAGTTCCCGAACGAGTGGCTGGTTTGTTGTACAAGGAAAGCGGATTTGATTTTCTTAACGGGCGGAAAACGGTGGCGTTCGATTCTGACCTCGGGGCGGTTGCCGCCGAGACAAGTTTACCGCCGGTCGAAGGTCCAGCGGAGGTCGTTGCCGCCTCGGGAGGAGAGGTGACTTCGTTCGGGCAGGCATTGCTGTATGCATTTTTGGGCGGGATGATATTGAACCTGATGCCCTGCGTATTCCCGGTTTTGAGCGTTAAGATTCTCGGATTCGCGCAGCAAGCAGGGCAGGATCATAGTAAGATTTTGAAGCATGGGTTAGTGTTTGGCGTCGGAGTTGTGGTTTCGTTCTGGGCGCTGTCGGGCTTGTTGATAGGACTGCGGGCTGCGGGCGAAGGTTTGGGATGGGGGTTCCAGATGCAGAATCCTTATTTTGTGGGTGTGATGCTC
>JBCCZW010000058.1:0-11726 GCA_039186805.1 Verrucomicrobiota bacterium | reverse complement strand
GATCAAACTGGCTTTGAAATTAGCGTTTCTAACTTCAAATCGCCATCGGTTGAGCGTTCGCATAAAGCCGGTCGAACCGATTTTTGGCAAGGACTGAAAATAGCGGCTTTTACCAATCCGCGTTTGTCCGCTCGAACTTAGTCATCTTCTTGTCCGAGTATGAGAAGGTCCCGGACGATGGTGGCGCTGTGTTCTTCTATTCGGCCCGTCTCCGGGTTTTGCCGGAGTACTTTTATGTCGACTGACGAGCCGGGCTGGCCGCGGAGCTTATTTATGGTTTCTCGAAGGTTGCGCCCATATAGATCGAGGGGTTCTTTTCCTTCTTCTTGGGCTTCTACGAGGAGGTCGCCAGCTTGGATATTAGAATTTTCGAGGGCGCCGCCAGGTATGATTTCATTGATTTGGGGAAAGCCGTCTTGGACGCGGACCATAGCTCCGATTCCCTTGGGAGTGGCGTTGTAGACGGCTTCGTAGGCCATGTTCTGCTCTTCGACCTCTTCGAGGCTTTCCGCCCAATCGAGGGCTTGTTGCGTGCCTTGGCGAGCGAGTGACCTGGAGATGGCTGCGATGGCGTATTGGCGTTCTTGACTGGATTGAAAGGTGTCTAGATTTTGGATAAGATTATCGGGCTTTTGGAATGCCCAGTCGGATATGATCTTCTCGGTCTGATCGGTTTGCAACGCGTCTCGGTTTTCCGAGTACCATTGCCAGGCTTCGCCCGCGTCTTTTCGGGACCAGTTTTTGAGCAGGCTTTCTGCAAAGCGATTTCGCTCCCAGGAGGTCCAGTCTTGCGATGCGGCGAAGGCGGCTTCGATTTCTTGAGGCGTTCCCCCCGAGAAGAGGCGAGCTTGGAGTTCTGAGCGTCCGAGGTGGTTTTCGAAGGACTTTGCCCAGGCTTGTTTAATGGTCGAGTCTACGCCGGCTCGGGAAAGCATGGATGCGAGATCGACTTCCAGTCCGAGATAGGAGCGGTTGAGGTTGCGGGCTCTGTTTTGAAGATTGCGGAGTTGTTCGTCGCTGAGAGCGCTTGATGATTTTATCCATTCGAAGGCGAGGGTTCTCAGGGCTTGGTTTTTCAGATCGGTTTCGAGAGATGTGGCGATTGTTAGGGCTTCGGCAGGAGCGAGGGTTTCGGCGACTCTGGCGAAGAGTCCTTGAACGTATTGAGATCGTTGAGGATCTTGAAGGCTTTTTGCGGTTTCGAGGGCTGCGGCAAGGTCGGCTCCGGCTGCCTCGTAGCCAAGGGTTCTGCTTTCGCTATTGACCCTGGACCAATGGGGTTCGGGCTGAGCGGTTTCTGGAGTCTCCTCCAAATTTTGGCGCAAATTCTCCTGGGTGTCCGCTTGGGGAGTCGAATCCTCGCTTTCTACGAATTCTGCTTCTGTTCTTTGATGGTCTGTTTGCGCCGTGGCAGCGCTTCGATGGCCGAGTGTATAGGCGATTGTTCCGCTGATGATAGCGGTGGCAGCGAGTGATGCGATGAAGGGTATGGGTTTCTCCATGGGGTCAGTGTTCTTAGTCACCAACGAACGGGAGTTGTGCCGGATTGAGTTTCTCCGGAGCGGATGGCTTTGAAAGGGCACGAAAAAAGGACGCCCGGCAAGGGTCGTCCTTTGTTGGAAATTGTGTGAGCGAGGGATTTACTCGCTGGTTTCTTCATCCTCTTCGGGAGCAGGAGGGAAATTGGATTGGAGCATGAAGCCTTTTTGGATCCAGTAGAATGCCGCTTGGTTTCCGGCTCCTTCCATCAGGCCTTCGACCAGTTCGCGAGCGTTTTCGTAGTCTTGTTCAGCGGCCGCGATTTCGGCGAGGCGGTACTTTGCTTCTACGGAGTTCCCGCTGTTTTCGTCGTCAGCGAGGCTTTGAAGAATGGGCTTAGCTTCGCTGGTTTTGGACTGCTGCAGAAGCGAGATTGCCTGGCCCATGAGAGCAGCGGATTTGATGGAGAGCTTGGCAGACGCTGCCGACTTTTCGTAGAGGGAAGCTGCTTTAGCGTAATCTCCGTCTTCGTAGGCCTTATCGGCTTCCTCTTTGAACGCGAAACCGGCGAGGGCGGAGCTTGCGTTTTCTTCTGCCCAGGCGAGTTTGTCATCAGCTTCTTGGAAGCTCTCGGCTTGCGATGCGCGAGCGCTATCGGAGGTAAAGCGAATGACGTGATAGCCGACGAATGCGACGAGGACGGCTCCAACTACGATCACGACTTGCGTCTTGTACTTGTCCCACCATAGAGCGAGTTGATCTTCTAGCTCGTTGATATCCGTCGCTCCCGTGTTGATGAGGTTGCGATCGTCGCTGCTAGCAGGTGCGGATTTGCTGGATTTGTCGGCCATGGCTTTGTGAAATTGGGAAAAGGGGTGTGATAGAAAGCGTTTTAGCGAGAATATCGAGCCCTTTTTTAAGGGGAGAAAGGGCCGTTTTGAGGGGACAATCTCCCTGGTGTTGGCTATTCCCAGGATAGAGTCGTGCGCTTTTCTATATTGTCCAATCGAGCTTTGAGGGAAGGGTGTGTCGAGAGGATGTCTTCAAGCGGCATGTCCGGGACGCCTTCATGGATCGATTTTAAGGCTCCTGCGAGTGCGGTCGTTCGATATCCGAGCTTTTCGAGGTATTGGCAGGAAAAGGAGTCCGCTTCGATTTCGAATTTTTGGGAGTAGTGAGATTCGGCTAAAAGTGTGGGCAGCGCGCTGACCAGGCTGGAAACTCCGTTGGCGTCGCCGATCGCGAGCGAGATGATGACGAGCAGGCCTGCATTTTGAATGACCGATCTTATGCCGTGTTGAAGTTCGACGTGCGCGATTTCGTGTAGCATCACGGCTAGGATTTCTTCATCTGTGCAGGCCTCGATGAGATCATCGGTGAAGACAACTTCACCCGATGGGAGAGCGAAGGCGTTTTTGCCCAAGGCCGTTGAGCTGCGGAAGCTTAGCTTGTAGTCGTATTGAGATGCTTCTGCGAATCCGCTCTCTGCAAGCGCGTTGAAAAAAAGCTCTTTTAACTCCTCTTGGCGGGTTGAAGTCAGGCTCGTCGAGCCGAGTAGTTTGGATGCGTGCATGATGTCCATGCTCTCGTTGGACATCTTGACTCTCATGGATTGGGGGACGACTTCGGCGACTGAGGCGGCGATGGCGGGGATACCATAGAGAAAGAAGAGTATGCAGAAAATGGCTACGGCGGCTACTGACAATAAAGCGGTACGCCAACTGCTTTCGAGGAAGCTGATGATCGAGGGAAGGTTCTTTCCTTTGAGCTGCTTTTCGAACGCCTTAAATTTTTGGTGTTCGGTCGTTTCGAAAATAGAGCCGTCGTCGAAGCGGATGATGCGCGGGGTATTGCCGAGTTCGGGTTCGATTCTAAATTCGTTTTCCTGGAAGGTGGCTTCATTCAAAGAATTGACTGCCAAGCGTAGTCCTGAACCAACTACGAAGGTCATGGTGGCGGGAATCGACTCGGTCGAACCCGCCGCAAAGTAAGTGCCCTGAAATACTGTCAAAATCCAAGATCGAAGTCCATCGCATCAGAAGCTGCTTCGCCGGTAGCGGACTGGTCTGAAGCGGCGAGCGCTTCGTGGCTGCCGAGAGAGCCGTTTTTGCTCTCTAGCGAAATGCTCTCCACAACCATTTTCGTCGCGCGGACTTTGGCCCACGGCGATGCGAGGCCAAGCGTTAGAATGGTCACGATAATGCTGGTGAAGGTTACCCAGATGTAGCGGCCGACGGTGATGTCTGATTCGAAGGTAATCTCATCGTTGTAACCTAGACTGAGGACAGAGTAGTTGTATTGGAGAAGTTTGGCTCCGATGAAACCGCTTATTAAGATGAAGGCCGGAATGTAGAGGAGGTAGACCGCGATGACACCGATGATCGCAGCAGACTCGGCGCCTTCGCCAAGTCCTGAGCCTTCCATGGCGGTTGCGAATAGCGCTGTTCCTGCAGCGAAGATGATTAGTACCGCGATTATAAAGCCGACGATGATCGCGAAGGCCGTTAGGTATATTTTGTAGAAGGCGCCCGCTTCTCCTTTGTAGAAAAAGGGCGATTTTCCGAGCGAGACGTTTCCGAAGACGTAGTCCGATATTTTCATCCGCATGTAGGGAAACAGGATGCCTAAAGTGATGTAGCTGAGCAGACCGTAGCCCCAGAAGATTCCGTAGGCGTCGCCGGTGGTGCCATTGAAGTGGAATCGCACGTTGCGGTAGCTAGTGTTGTGCATCCAGAAGCGGAGCGAGGCGGCGATGAAGTATGGGCTGAGGATACCGAGCGCGAAGATCATGATACCGCCGATGACGATCGGGATGATCTGATTGATTCCAAGGACGTAGATGATGATTGCCGAGTAGATGAGTAGGTAGCCTTTGAGCATATTCTTCGGGTCGGCAAGGTAGTCGAAACGATGTCCGTCGAGTTCTGTGTTGGCGTAGAAGTAGCGACGCGTGCGCACCTTGGCCCAAGGGTAATAGAGCCCAAGGGTGAGGACCGTTAGGGCGACGTTGACGATCCAGATTTTAAAATACTCTCCCGCAGTGCCATTGAAGGAGATGTTGAATTTTCTGGGTGTTGGGGCGAGGTTCAGGCTTACTGGATCCATAGTTGTTGGAGGATAGGAGGATTAGAGAAACTGACTACGTAGATCTTCTGAATCTGTATGGGGTCCAGGGTCAAGCGGTTTCCTGGGACCTCAGAGTCTGCGAGCGTTCGATTTTGTATTCTCTAATCGAATACAACAGTCTTATTCTCGTATACGAGGATGCGGTTTTCGAGATGCCAGGAGACGGCGCGGGCAAGTACGAATTTCTCGAGATCGCGTCCTTTACGGGTGAGTTCTTTGACATTATTGCGGTGTGTGATACGGGCGACGTCTTGATGGATGATGGGACCTTGATCGAGGTCGGGAGTGGCGTAGTGGGCGGTGGCTCCGATGAGTTTTACCCCGCGTTTGTGAGCTTGGTGGTAGGGCTTTGCTCCGGCAAATGCGGGGAGGAAAGAATGGTGGATATTGATGACGGATTTGCCGAAGGTGTCCAAGAATATAGAGGAGAGGATCTGCATGTAGCGGGCCATGATCACTAGATCGATCCCTTTTTGCTTAAGGAGCGCGAGCTGATGGGCTTCAGCTTCGGGCTTGTTGTCTTTGCCGACGGGGATGTGGTGGTAGGGGATGCCGTATTGAGCTGAGATTTCGGCGAGATCGGGGTGGTTGGAGACGATGAGGGAAATGTCGCAGGGGTATTCGCCGGCTTTCCAGCGGAGGATGAGTTCGTGAAAGCAGTGGTCGGCTTTTGAAACGAAGATGGCGACTTTGGGGCGTCGGCCTGCGATCGCTACTTGAGTTTTCATTCCAATGGAGTCGCCGAAGGCATCGAATGCGGCGGCTTCTTCGTCTGGCGAGCGTTCTCCTTCGGCGTCCCATTCGATTCGTTGGAAGAACACGCCTTCTGCTTGGTCTCGGTGCTGGTCGGCGTGGATGATGTTTCCTCCGTTTTCGAAGATCCAGTTGGAGACTTTAGCGACGAGGCCCTTTTGGTCGGGTCCCGATAGGAGAGCGACGATGCGATTGCTCATTGAGAATTGAGAAAAGTTAAGAGTGCAAAATGAAAAAGGGGTGTTTGAGGGAAAGTTGGAGGTTTTGCAAATGTTGATGAGTTTGGCGCTGCCGCGTGGCTTGGTATTTGGGCTTTGGGGTCGAGGCGTAAAGCCTCTTCCTACATTTGGTTTAGGTAGGAAGAGGCTTTATGCCTCGATTGCAGAGCCTAGCCTTTAGCTAGCCATTCGGGTAAAGGGACGTTTGTTTCGCCCTCGGAGCTAAGGTACGTTTGGTGCTGTTTGTCGCAATACCAGTACGGCCATTGGTGGGGATGTTCGATGAGTTTATTTCGGTATGGGTTCATTTGCATGTAGCGGAGGACTACATCGATGGAATCGTTTTTGCGCAGGCGTCGATCGAAGTAGGCGCCTTTTTGCCAGCTTAGGTTTTTCTTCCTTAAGGTCGGAGAAAGGCGGCCTTTGTAGCTGGCGACGAACTGACTGAGGGTTGTAGAACCTTGGAGAGTGATGAGGAGATGCAAGTGGTCCGGCATAATGACCTGAGCATTGAGGGCGCCCTTGGATTCGGATTCTATCTTGGAGAAAACCGCGAGGCTTGTATCGAATATTTGGTTGCAAGCGAGACCTCTGGCTTTGCCTGCGGTACAGAGCGTTAGGAAGTACTGGCAGCCAGCGGCGGAAATGCGATGTTTGCGCAGGCGGTGGTAGCCTTTTGCTTTGGGCATGAGGAAGGAGTTGGAGTGGGAATTGTGAGGATGGGCTTTTGGGGTCGAGGCGTAAAGCCTCTTCCTACGGGTTTAAAAAAAGGGCGACTCGATCGAGTCGCCCTTTAGGGAAATCTGTATTGCCTTTTTTACACCGTGGCTACGTTTTCAGCGACGTAGTCTTGTACGGAGCGGACTTCGAATTCTTGGGATTTGAGGGCCTTGATACCGTCTACGGCGGCTTGGGCTCCCATGATTGTAGTCATTAAACAAATACTATCCGAGTATGCAAAGGCGCGGATGCGGTTTTCATCTTTACGCGGCATCATTCCACTTGGCGTGTTGATGATCATTTGGATGTCGCCGTTTTTGATCATATCGATGACATTGGGGCGGCCTTCGGCGATGCGGAGGAGCTTCTTCGCGGGGATGCCGTGTTCTTCTAGGAACTTTGCGGTACCGGAGGTGGAGTAGATGGTGAAGCCGAGTTCAACGAGGTCCCGAGCGATGTGTTCGGCCTTTGGCTTGTCTTCGTCCTTAACGCTGAAGAATACGTTCCCTTCGAGAGGGAGGCCTGGCTTAGCGGCTGCTTGAGCTTTAGCGAAGGCGACTCCGAAGTCGTCGTGCATCCCCATGACTTCTCCGGTGGAGCGCATTTCTGGGCCGAGCTTGATCGTAGAGCCTGGGAAGCGGACGAATGGGAAGACGGCTTCTTTGATGCAGAAGTGCTTGGGGTGTTTTTCTTCGGTGAAGCCGAGTTCTTCGAGCGTCATACCGGTCATCACCTTGGTGCCGAGCTTTGCGAGCGGTACTCCAATAGCTTTTGATACGAAAGGTACGGTGCGAGAAGCGCGTGGGTTGACCTCAAGGACGTAGAGCTCGTCGTCCTTGATTGCGAACTGGATATTCATGAGGCCCACGACGTTGAGCGCTTTGGCGAGCTTGTAGGCCGCTTGACGCACGGTTTCAATCATGGATTGACCGAGCGTATGCGGGGGGAGGGCCATGCCGGCGTCACCGGAGTGAACGCCTGCGTATTCGATGTGTTCGAGCATACCGCCTACAACAGTTGTATTGCCATCGCTGATACAGTCAACGTCGAGCTCGATCGCGTCTTCGAGATACTTGTCGAGGAGGACGGGCTTATCGGGGGAAGCGTCGAAGGCTTGGTGAATGACTTCGCGCATTTCCTTCATGTCGTAGACTATAAACATGCCTCGCCCGCCTAGCACGAAGGAAGGTCGGATGAGTATGGGGAAGCCCACTTCTTCCGCCATTTTGTAAGCGTCTTCTTCGTTGAGGACGGTGCGGTTTTCCGGTTGCTTGAGACCGGTTTCTTCTAGGATTCGCTTGAAGAGTTCGCGGTCTTCGGCGGCGTCGATGCTTTCAGGGGGGGTACCGATGATGTTGACGCCGTTCTTCTTAAGCTCGGTGGCGAGGTTGAGGGGCGTTTGACCGCCGTATTGGACAATGGCGCCGCTGCAGCCTTCCTGCTCGTAGACTTCGAGGACATCTTCGAGGGTCAGAGGTTCGAAGTAGAGCTTGTCCGACGTATCGTAATCTGTGGATACAGTCTCCGGATTGGAGTTGCACATGACGGATTCGTAGCCGATTTCCTGGAGAGCGAATGAGGCGTGGACGCAGCAGTAGTCGAACTCGATGCCTTGGCCGATGCGGTTGGGTCCGCCGCCGATGATCATAATCTTTTTCGCGTTGGTCGCGATGACTTCGTTTTCGTCGCCGTAGGTGGAATAGTAATACGGAGTGCTGGCTTCGAACTCCGCGGCGCAAGTATCGACGAGTCGGTAGACGGTTTCGATTTCGAGCTCCTTGCGTTTTTCTTTAACGAGTCTCCAGTCGATGTTGAGGATATTGGCGATTTGGCGATCCGAGAACCCAGCTTCCTTCGCCTTCCGCATTAAGTCCTTGGAGATTGTATCCAAACTAAGCTTACTGATGGCGACTTCTATATCGAAGATCTCATTGAGCTGGTGGAGGAACCATGGATCGATGCCCGTGAGTTCGTAGATTCTTTCTAGGGAGTAACCCGCGTTGAGGGCCGCGCGGAGGTAAAATACGCGTTTGGAATTCGGGCGGGCGATGAGAGAATTGATTTCTTCTTCTGGGAGAACCTTGTCTCCGCCGAATTTTCCTCCACCAAATCCGAAGGCCCCGATCTCGAGGGAGCGGAGGGCTTTTTGGAAAGACTCCTTGAAGGTGCGGCCGATGGCCATGGCTTCGCCGACGGACTTCATTGAGGAAGTGAGGGCATCTTCAGTGCCCTCAAATTTTTCGAAAGTGAAGCGGGGGATTTTGGTGACCACGTAGTCGATCGACGGCTCGAAACAAGCGGGAGTCGCTTTAGTGATATCGTTTTGAATTTCGTCGAGGCTGTATCCAACTGCCAACTTCGCGGCGAATTTCGCGATGGGGAAGCCGGTGGCTTTCGAGGCGAGGGCGGAGGAGCGCGAGACGCGAGGATTCATCTCGATGACCACCATACGGCCATTCTTCGGATTGATGGAGAACTGGATGTTAGAGCCGCCGGTTTCGACGCCGATTTCTCGGATAACAGCGAAGGAGGCGTCGCGCATGGATTGGTACTCGCGGTCGGTGAGCGTCATGGCGGGGGCGACAGTGATGGAGTCGCCTGTGTGGACCCCCATGGGATCGAAGTTCTCGATGGAGCAGATGACGACGCATTGGTCTTTGCGGTCGCGCATGACTTCCATTTCGTACTCTTTCCAGCCGAGCAGGCATTCTTCGACTAGGACTTCGGTGACGGGAGAAACGTCGAGGCCGTGAGAGACGATTTGCTCGAATTCTTCGCGGTTGTAGGCGATGCCGCCGCCGGCTCCTCCGAGGGTAAAGGAAGGGCGAATGATGAAAGGGTATTCGCCGATCGCTTCGATGGCCTCTTTGGCGGCTTCGAGGGTTTTGACCGTGCGGGACTTCGGCATGTCGAGGCCTATCTTTTCCATGGCCTGTTTGAAGAGTTGGCGGTCCTCGCCTTTGTTGATTGCTTCTGGCTTGGCGCCGATCATCTCCACTCCGTGTTCCTTCAGGATGCCAGCTGCGTCGAGGTCGAGGGTGAGGTTGAGCGCGGTTTGGCCGCCGAGAGTGGGGAGGACGGCGTCGGGCTTTTCTTTGGCGATGATCTTGGAAACGGCATCGACGGTGAGCGGCTCGATATAGGTGGCGTCGGCGAATTCCGGGTCGGTCATGATGGTAGCGGGGTTGCTGTTTACCAAGATGACGCGGTAGCCTTCCTCTTTGATCGCCTTGCAAGCTTGAGTTCCGGAGTAGTCGAACTCGCAGGCTTGTCCGATAATGATCGGACCTGCTCCGATGATGAGGATCGATTCGATGTCAGTGCGTTTTGGCATAGAAAATTCGGCTTTGTAGTTCCGTGGTAATTCGCGTTGCGTAGATAAAATTTCCCCGTTTTGCCATAGGGAAGAAATCTGAGGCAAGCGTGAAAAGAATGTATTGCTGGGGGATAGCAAGACCTATCGATCTGCGGTGTTCGTAAGACTAGGAAAAGGGGTGCAGAAAGCAGGGGATAGTGGTTTTGGGTGGGCGCATTAAAAAGCCCGTTCTTCGAAAGAACGGGCTGCAAAAGTACTCGGTTATGGCGATCGCTGCCAGGGCCGTCTGCCTCTACCTTAGGTGAGGTCGGCCAGCTTTTCTTTTTCGCACTCCAGAATTTTAGCCGCGCGTTCAACGTCGCCTTGGCAGGCTTGTAAAACGCGGATCATGTATTCGTGGGTGGACTCTTGCAGGTGCTCGCTGAGCGTGGGCCAGGCTTCGATGTTTTTGACCTTTTCCGGAAGATCGTCGCCACCGATTTGCCCGTCCTCTGCTTGCCCGGCTGCGGCTTCTACGACCTCTTTCAGTTCGGTGTAGTTGCCTGGCCAACGGTAGCCTTGCAGAAGGGCTTTGGCTCGGCCGTTGAATTCTAGGTCTTCGATGCCGCTCTTTTGCAGGATGGATATCGCGAGGAGCGGCACGTCTTGCGAGCGTTCGCGCAGACTCGGGATATGAACGGGAATGGTAGAAATTCTATAGAAGAGAGAGTCGTCGAAAGCGCCTTGGTTTACCTTTGCTTCTAGATCCAAGCCCGAAGAGCAAATAATGCGGACCTCGGTCTTCACTTCTCGGATTTTGTTGCCTAGTTCGCCTTGGAGGTCGATGGGAAGTTCATCGACGTCGCGAATGAAAAGCGTGCCTCCTTTGGCTTGATCAATGGATTGACCCTGGATGAGCTGAATGCGGAGCCCTTCAGGAGAAATCGATTTGCAATCGACTGAAATGAAGGGCGACTCTTCTTCGGAGCTGTCGCTTTCGTGGATCAGGGAGGCGATGAGCGCTTTTTGGGTGCCGGCTTCGCCTTGCAAGAGAATCGGCGTTTTAGTGGTGGCGAGTTTGGCGATCGTTTGGCGGAGTTTGCCGATAGCAGCCGAGTCTCCTATGAGAGCTTGGGAGGGATCCTCGTTGGTTTCCTTTTTCTCGGCAGCTTGTTCTCGGATTTTCAGAATAGCCCGTTTTATTGCCGAGATCAGCTGATCGACTTTGAAAGGTTTTGTGAGGTAGTCGAATGCTCCCTGCTTTAGGGAAGCCATCGCATTTTTGGTGTCGGCGTATCCGGACATCATGATGACGATGGCTTTGGGGTTGATCTTCCTTACTTCGGCAAGCAGCTGGATCCCGTCCATCGCTTCCATGCGAATGTCCGTGAGAACGATATCGCTTGGCTGTTGCTTGAACTTTTCAAGGGCTTCGGATCCGTTGGAAGCGAAGCTGGTTTCGAAACCCATGGGTTGAACTACGGAGTCCAGCATTTCATGGATGGATTCTTGATCGTCGACTATGAGAATCGATGGCATGTCGTGGGTGAGTTGCGATGCGTTTGGTTTGGTGTCTGCTTGGTTCGGTTTAACCGCCTGCGACCGAAGAGAGTTGGAAGATCGGCATGAACATGGCCATAACGATACCGCCCACCACGACGCCGAGGAACACGATGAGCATTGGCTCGATCAATGAGGTGAGGGAGCCGATAATCGCGTCGGTTTCGGTGTCGTAGAAGTCTGAGATCTTATCCATCATTCCATCCACGTTGCCGGTTTGCTCTCCGGCCTTAGTCATGTGTTTCATCATGGGAGGGAAGAATGGGATCTTCGCGACGGTGTCGGAAATTTGTCCCCCTTCGGAGACGCATTTGGAAATGGATTTACAGGCGTCTTCGATTTGAACTTTGCCCGAAGACGCGGAGGTGATTTCAAGGGACTGAAGGATTGGAACGCCGGAGCGCATGAGCGTAGCGAAAGTGCGGCAGAATCGCGAAAGAGTGATCTTTACGATGAGATTGCCGAAGACGGGCATCCGGACGATGAGGTTATCTTTCACTCTTCGCCCTTTGGGGGTTTTGGTAAATCGAGACCAGATTTGGAAGAGGACGAAGCCCGCTCCGAGTAGGTAGAGG